>NZ_JPJC01000141.1:38368-50420 GCF_000733135.1 Sphingomonas sp. FUKUSWIS1 | reverse complement strand
CGGGTGGGGGAGGCGGCGATCCCGCCCCGTCCAGGAGAAGGGGCGATCTGCGAGAGACGCGTGCGCATCACGCCGGCGCTCCCGACTGAAGTTTGGGCTCCACCGTCACCGTCGCCGTCCGCCCGACGATAAGCGGGACACCCTTCGGCACCTGCACGAGCTTCACACGCACGGGGATGCGCTGTGCGAGGCGGACCCAGTTGAACGTCGGGTTCACATTGGGCAGCAGGTTGGTCGTGTTCGTCCGTTCGCTGTCGTTGATGCCCGCGGCGATGCTGTCGACTCGACCGTGCAACGCCTGCGCTTCGCCCATCAGATGCACGGTCACCGGGTCGCCGAGATGGATGCTGCCGAGCTTGGTTTCCTCGAAATACCCCTCGACCCGAAGCGAGTCCGTGTCGATCAGCGCCATCGCCTGCGCGCCCGCGGCAATATAATCGCCGGGGTGCAGGTCGAGATTTGTGACGATGCCGTGCACGGTCGCCCGCACCGTCGTCCGCGCGAGATTCAGCGCCGCGGTCGATCGCGCGCTCCGGGCCTGCGCGAGCGTCGCCGAGGCAGTGGCGACGCGCGCGACATTCTGTTCGTGCGTTTCCTTGGCGACCAGGTCGCCCAGTGCGAGGTCGCGCTGTGCCTCGCGCCGCGCCTGCAGCAGCGTCGCGCGCGCGCTCGCGATCGAGGCGTCAGATTGCGCAAGCGTCAGTTCGAAGCGCGGACGATCGACCACGAACAGCACGTCGCCGGGCTTGACCCTCTGGTTGTCCCGCACGGCGACGCGCGTGACGAGACCCGCGACATCGGGGGTGACGCGAACGATGTCGGCCCGGATATGCCCGTCGCGCGTCCACGGATCGCTCTCATAGCGCTTCCACAGCCACAGCGCGACGACCACCGCGAGGGCGACGATGACCAGAGTGGCGGCGGAACGGCCGAGCGGGGCCAGCAGGGACTTGAGACGGGGCGAGGTCATGCGGAGGGTCCGGTGAGCAGGGCAAGTAGCCCGAGGATGAGGATGAACAGCGCCAGGTCGACCAGCGGACGATAGGTCACCGCGCGGTACACCCCGGCAAAGGCGAGCAGGCGGGTGGCGACGCCGGTGAGCACGACCGCGGCGCCGGCAAGCAGGAGAAGGGTCGGCAGATAGACACCGCCGATCGAGATCTCGCCGGTCATGCGGGCATCTCCGGTAAGCCCGCATAGGCGGGGGCCGAGGGAAAGAGGTTGCGGCGCAACGAGGTGAGCGCGAGCACGCTCGTGCGGTGGCGGTCGGGCATGCTCGATGCGAAGCCGGCCAGCGCCCGGTCGATCCCCGCGAGCAGATCTTGTTCGGGGGGCGCGGGCTGGTTGGGGCGCAGCGCGCGGTAATGCGAGCCGACCCCACGCAGCACCGGCGTGATCATCGCCGCCTCGTCGACCGGACCGTCGATGCGGAGCTGGCGGAGTTCGCCGACCGCCACACCGACGCGCAGGTCGGTCAGCGCATCGAGCAGCGGCTTGCCGGGATCCTCGCCCTGCAGCGCCAGCCGCGGTGCGAGCAGGCCAATCCGGTCGAGCATCCGCGCGATCCAGCCCGCCGTATCGGGCCGGCCGGTCGAATCCGCGCGCGTCGCCAGTTCGCGCCAGCCGGCGCGGAGCAACCGCCGCGCGCTGGTCTGCGCGCCGATCGTCTGAAACAGGCCGACCGTGACGACCGCGAACAACGTCCCGATCAATTGCGCGATCGCGCCGTTCATAAACTGATCCAAGCCGCCGCCGAACCGGTCGTTCAGCCCGACCGTGTTAAGTCCGCCAAGCAACGCGCCGAGCGTGACGAGCAAGGTTGCCGGCCGCGCGAGGAACATTCCTCCGATCAGCATCGGCGGCGCGAGCACCGCGGCGAGCGTCACGAAGTCGGTCACGCGCGGCAGGATCGCAAACGCATAGACGGCCGACACGACCAGGCCGAGGATCGTGCCATAGAAGAACGCCTTGATCGCCGGTGCCGGGTTGTCGCTGTTGCCGAACAAGGCGCAGCACACCCCCGCAATCAGCACCGCGCCCGCACCGTCGGGCCATGCTGTCCCGATCCAGAAGGCGCAGCCCAGCAGGATCGTCATCACCGTGCCGGCGGCTGCACGCAACGCGATGCCGCGATCCCGGTGGAGCGGTCGCCGGGCGGAGCGTGCCAGCAGCCGCGCGACGGCGGGGGTGACGGGCGCGCGCGACGGCGATCGCATCTGATCGCGCAGGTCGCGTACGTTGCGATGCGCGTCGACCAGTTCCCCGAGCCGCGCCACCAGGCTCAGCCGCAACGCGTCACGCCAGATCAGCGCGCTGCCGGGCGCGGGTTCGAGCGCGCGGGCCCGGGCAATCAGCTCATCGGCGTGCGCGCCGCGCTCCGATGCCGAAGAGGGATCGCGCAGCCATTCGCGAACGTCCTCGATCAGCGCGAGCGCCTCGGGGCGCGGCCTGTCGGCGCCCCGCTTGAGTTCGACGATCCGGTCGTCGATCGCGCTCGCCAGCGGCAACAGCATCGACAGCTCCGCCTGGAGTGCGCGAAGCGTCCGGACGCGCGGGAGCAGCCGGGCGGTGTCGAATGGCAAGTGAATGGAAAGCTGGTGCAACTCGTTGATATCGAGCGCCAGCCGCCGCCGGTCGCGGTCGAGCGCGGCATCGCTTTCCCCCGCAAGCGAATCGCGCGACCAGCGTTCCGCGTCGGCGAGGATCGCGTCGATCCGACCGAGCAGCACGGCGGTGACGGTCTGCGGGAAGACGAGGCCGTGGATCAGACTGCCACACAGGATACCGATCGTGATCTCCTGCACCCGCAGCGCAGCGATGGTGAAGACCGCGCCCGGCGCCGCAACCGACGGAAACCCTATGATGCTGGCGGTATAGCCCGCGAGCAGGAACACATAGGCCCGCGGCGTCCGGTCGAGCAGCGAGATGTAGAGGCACAGCCCGAGCCACAGCGCGAGGCCGAGTGACAGGAGTTCGGGCGCGTTGACGAGGTTCGGCACGAGCACGACCGCGGCAATCGCGCCGAGCACGGTGCCCGCGACCCGGAACACCGCCTTGGACAACACCGCGCCGGCCAGCGGCTGCGCGACGATATAGGACGTCGTCACCGCCCAATAGGGCCGCGTCAGACCGATCCGCAGCGCGATGTAATAAGCGAGGATCGCGGCAACGAAGCATTTGACCGAGAAGAGCGCCTCCTTCCCCCCGAACCGGGACAGCGTCATCGTCCACGATCTGCCACAAACCGCGCGCCGAGCCGTTCCGCAACGCGTAGCGCGGTGGCCAGATCGTCGTCCGGCACACCCTCGAGCATCGCATGGCGTAGCGTCGCGAACTTCGCCTCGATCGTGGTGACGAGCGTTCGCCCGTGCGGCGTCAGGCGGATCCGGCTGACCCGCGCATCGGCGGGATCGCGGTGGCGCTCGACAAGCCCGGCGGCGGTCATCTGGTCGATCGAGCGCACCAGCGATGCCTGTGTCACGTCGAGTTCACAGGCGAGATCGATCTGCCGCACATCGTCGCCCAGCCGCCCGACCTGAACGAGTGCCCAGCCGGTCGATGCCGACACCCCCATGTCGCGGAGCGCGTGGTCGGCCGCCTGCCGCCAGCTGCGCGCGAGCGGCAGGAGGGTGCGGGCATAGGAGGATTCGAGCACGGCGCGGGGGGAAGTCATTAGCGTGCTAAGTAATCATGTCAGCCCATGCTGCAATGTAAAATAGTAAGTTATGCAAGGAATTTGTTCGCGCCCGCCGGGCCGCGCGGCGTGCGCGACCCGGCGGCTCAGACCTAGTGGTTGTCGCGCGGCAGGCCCATCGTCTGGGCGATGCGCTGGTATTTCTCGGCACCTTCTAGGATGGCACCGGTTTCCATCTGGCCGACCGTGGCGCGCTGAATTTCCTGCCACGGCGTCTGCGAGCGCGGGAAGGCGTATCCGCCCGCCGCAGTCAGCGTGCGGCGTCGCTCGGCGAGTTCCTCATCGGAGATCAGGACATCGGCGCTGCCCTTGCCGAGATCGATGCGAACCCGGTCGCCGGTGCGGATCAGCGCGAGGCCGCCCATTGCCGCCGCCTCGGGGCTGGCGTTGAGGATCGAGGGCGAGCCTGACGTGCCCGACTGGCGACCGTCGCCGATGCAGGGAAGCGCGTGAACGCCTTCGCGGATGAGATAAGCGGGCGGACGCATGTTGACGACCTCGGCGGCACCCGGATAGCCGATCGGCCCGGCGCCACGCATGAACAGCAGCGTATCGGTGGTGATGCCGAGCGACGGATCGTCAATCCGGTGATGATAGTCCTCGGGGCCGTCGAACACGACCGCGGGGCCTTCGAACGCCTCGGGATCGTCCGGATTGCTGAGATAGCGTTCGCGGAATTCCGGCGAGATGACGCTCGTCTTCATGATCGCGCTGTCGAACAGGTTACCGCGCAGGACGATGAAGCCGGCATCCTGCAGCAGCGGGGTCGCGAACGGACGGATGACGCGCTCGTCCTCGATCGTCGCGGTGCGGCAATTGTCGCCGATGCTCTTGCCGTTGGCGGTGATCGCGTCTTCGTGGATCAGGCCCTGCTTCATCAGCTCGGCGACGACGGCGGGCACGCCCCCGGCATGGTAATAATCCTCGCCGAGATACTCCCCGGCGGGCTGAAGGTTGACCATCAGCGGGACCTTGTGACCGTGCTTCTGCCAGTCGTCGATCGGCAGGTCGACGCCGATATGGCGCGCGATCGCGGCGAGGTGGATCGGCGCGTTGGTCGATCCGCCGATCGCCGAATTGACGACGATCGCGTTGTGGAACGCCTCCTTGGTCAGGATGTCGGAGGGCTTCAGATCCTCGGCGACCATGTCGACGATCCGCTTGCCGGTCTTGTACGCGACCTCCTGGCGGTCGCGGTAGGGCGCGGGGATCGCGGCCGAGCCGGGCAGTTGCATGCCGAGCGCCTCGGCCAGGCTGTTCATCGTCGTCGCGGTGCCCATCGTGTTGCAATAGCCGGTCGAGGGCGCGGACGAGGCGACAAGCTTGATGAAGCCCTCATCGTCGATCGCGCCGGTCGCGAGCAGCTCGCGCGCCTTCCACACGATCGTGCCCGAGCCGGTCCGCTCGCCCTTGTGCCAGCCGTTGAGCATCGGCCCGACCGACAGCGCGATGG
Organism: Sphingomonas sp. FUKUSWIS1; assembly: GCF_000733135.1. Taxonomy (NCBI): domain Bacteria; kingdom Pseudomonadati; phylum Pseudomonadota; class Alphaproteobacteria; order Sphingomonadales; family Sphingomonadaceae; genus Sphingomonas; species Sphingomonas sp. FUKUSWIS1. The sequence goes on along the minus strand of NZ_JPJC01000141.1, from coordinate 45,273 downwards.
CGGGAATGTTGACCGTCGCCGCCGCCATCAGGCAGGCGGGCGTCGTCTTGTCGCAGCCGATCGTCAGCACGACTCCGTCGAGCGGATAGCCGTAGAGCACCTCGACCAGCGCCAGATAGGCGAGGTTGCGGTCGAGCCCGGCGGTCGGGCGCTTGCCGGTCTCCTGGATCGGATGGACCGGGAATTCGAGCGCGATCCCGCCCGCCTCGCGAATGCCTTCGCGCAGCCGTTCGGCGAGCACGAGGTGGTGACGGTTGCAGGGGCTGAGGTCGCTGCCGGTTTGCGCGATGCCGATGATCGGCTTGCCCGAACGCAGTTCCTCAAGGCTCAATCCGAAGTTCAGATAGCGCTCCAGATAAAGCGCGGTCATGTCGATATTCTCGGGATTGTCGAACCACGCGCGGCTGCGGAGTTTGGGCAAGTCGGTCATGAGAGGCTTTCCGGGGTAAGCAGGTCGAATATCAGCGAGCGACGGAGACGCGGTAGATCATGGCGTGATGATAGGGCTTGCCCGGATCGACACGCGCAGAGACGAAATTCGGCTTGTTCGGTGCGTCCGGAAATTTCTGCGGTTCCAGCGCGATACCGTCACCCATCCGGTAGAGATGGCCGTGCTTGCCGATGAACGTCCCGTCAAGAAAATTGCCGGTGTAGAACTGAACGCCGGGCTCGGTCGACAGGACTTCAAGCACGCGTCCCGAGGCAGGATCCTCAAGCCGCGCGGCCAGCTCGGGCTTGGCGGTGACGCCCTTGTCGAGCGCGAAGTTGTGGTCGTAGCCGTGGCCGTAGCGGATCTGCTGGTCGCGACCGTCGCGAAGCCCTTCGCCGACGATCCGGCCGTTGCGGAAGTCGAACACGGTCCCCTGGACGGGCTGCAACGCACCGGTCGGGATCAGCTTGTCGTCGACGGGCGTGATCGCCTTGGCGGGGATCGTCAGCCGGTGGCCGTTCGCGCCCATCGCCGATCCCTCGCCACCAAGGTCGAAGATCGCGTGATTGGTCATGTTCACGATCGTCGGCTTGTCGGTCCTGGCATCATAGGCGATGCCGAGATTGCCCGCTTCGTCGAGCGTGTAGGTAACGGTGACGTCGAGATTGCCCGGATAGCCGGATTCGCCATCCGCGCTGCGGTGGCCGAGCACGAGCGTCGCGGTCGGGCCGTCCTTGATCGACAGGACTTTCCACGCGACCTTGTCGAAACCCTTGCCGCCGCCGTGCAGCGAATTGACCTTGTCGTTGAGCGGAAGCTGATAGGCCTTGCCGTCGAGCGTGAAGCGGCCGCCGGCGATGCGGTTGGCGAAGCGCCCGACCGTCACGCCGAAGAAATTGGGATGGTCGACATAGGAGGCGAGGTCATCATAGCCGAGCACGACGTCGGCGACCTTGCCGGCCTGGTCGGGCGCCATCAGCGATTGCAGCGTCGCGCCGTAGGACAGGATGCGCGCCGAGACGCCGTGCGCGTTGCTGAGCGTGATCGCCTCGATCGCCGTGCCGTCGCGCAGCGTACCCGCGGGGGTGCGCCTGGCCTCGGCCGCGTTCGCCGCCGGCGCTGCCAGGGCGGCTAAGAGAGTTGCCAAGATGATCCCCGTTTTTCCGATTCCGCTCATTCCGGTTCCTATCCTGATCCTCTGACGCCGTTGACGCGCCTTATGGGGGTATATAGTCGGACAATATATTTCTGAGCAAGCCATGCGGGAAAAGACTGATGTTCAGTCGCCGACATGGCACGGAGGATGGACGATTATGGCGATGCCGATACAGACGCACGGGACGATCGCAGGCGCTGCACCGGGGACGGGGGGCAGTGCGGAGGGGCCGAGCTACCGATCCGCGCTGACCTTGCTGGCCAGCCTGTTCTTCATGTGGGGCTTCATCACGGTCATCAACAACACGCTGCTGCCGCATCTGCGCAGCGTGTTCGATCTCAGCTACACACAGACCACGCTGATCGAGAGCGTCTGGTTCATCGCCTATTTCTTCGCGTCGATCCCGTCCGCCAAGCTGATCGAGCGTGTCGGCTATCAGCGCGCGATGGTGTTCGGGCTCGCGATGATGGCCGCCGGCGCGCTGATGATGGTGCCCGCCGCGCGGCTGCCGTCTTATGGTGTGACGCTGTTCGCCCTGTTCGTGATCGCCAGCGGCATCACGCTGCTTCAGGTCGCGGCGAACCCCTATGTCGCGGTCGTCGGCCCGCCCGAGACCGCCTCGTCACGGCTCAACCTGGTCCAGGCATTCAATTCGGCGGGTGCGACGCTCGCGCCCTTGTTCGGCGGCTATCTGATCCTCGGCCGCTCGACCTCGGGTACGGCGGTCGCCGGATCCACCGCGGTATTGACCCCCGCCGAGCGGCTTGCCGACGCGCAGTCAGTCGTGCTGCCCTATCTCATCGTCGCGGGCGTGCTGGTCGTGCTCGCGGTCGTCATCGCACGCTTCCCGCTGCCGGCAATGGGGGCGGCGACGCAGCGTTCGGCAAAGGCCGATCGCAAGGGCCTGTCGCTCTGGTCGCATCGCAACCTCGTGCTCGGCATCCCGGCAATCTTCATCTATCTGATCGCCGAGATCGGCGTCGCCAACCTCTTTATCAACTTCGTCAGCCAGCCGCAGATCGGCAATCTGACGCATGAGCAGGCCTCGCACTATCTGTTCATCCTGTGGGGCGGGATGATGGTCGGGCGGCTGGTCGGCAGCGTCATCATGCGTAGCGTTCCGGCGGAGCACGTCCTGGCGCTGGCCAGCATCGGCGCGTTCGTCGTGATGCTGGTCGCCACCTTCACTACCGGGCACGTCGCGATGTGGGCGCTGATCTCGGTCGGGCTGTTCCATTCGATCATGTTCCCGACGATCTTCACGCTCGGCATCCGCGGGCTCGGACCGCTGACGGAAGAGGGGTCGGGGCTGCTGATCATGGCAATCGCGGGTGGTGCACTGGTAATCGTGCAGGGCTGGCTCGCGGACCGTTATGGCCTGCAGATCTCGTTCCTGCTGACCGCGGCGTGTGAACTCTACATCCTGTTCTACGCGCTCTGGGGATCGCGCGTGACGCATGCGCTGCCCGAGCCGGTCGCGGTTGGATGATCCGAATGGCGGCGGTGCGGCGCGTTCAGCGCTGCATCGCCGCCTTCGTATCTTCCAGTGCCAGGTCGACCAGCGTGCGCATCGCGGCACTTGCCGCCGCGGCATCGCCAGCCGCGATCGCGTCATAGACGAGCACATGATCGGGGATCGGGTTGCGGGGCAGCGCGCGGGCGCGTTGCTTGTACTGGGTGGTCCAGTTGACCGCCGCGCCGATGCTGGCGCTCAGCACGATCAGCGCATCGTTCCGCGTCGCGGTCAGCACGGCGTCGTGGAATTCGCGATCCGCCGCGCGGCCCGCCTCGGTCGCGAGCGTGTGGCGACGCATCGCGGTGAGCGCGTCCTTCATGATCTTCAGATCGGCGCGGTCGCGGCGCTCGGCCGCGAGCGCGGCGGCGGCCGGTTCGACGATCGCGCGCAGTTCGAACAGGTCGCGCACGAACATGATGTCGGGCTCGGCCGCGAATGCCCAGGCGAGCACGTCGGGATCGAGCAGATTCCATCGGCTGCGGGGCAGGACGCGCGTGCCGATCTTGGGCCGGCTCTCGACCAGCCCCTTGGCGGTCAGCACCTGGACGGCCTCCCGGTACGCGCTTCGGGACACGTCGAGCGTCTTGGAGAAATCGACTTCCCCGGCCAGCGTGTCGCCGGGCGCATATTCGCCCGACAGGATCGCGGTGCCCAGCTTGTGCGCCACCGCGCCGTGCAGGCGGCGGCCGGTCCCCCGGGGGCTGCGTGCTGTTCCGGCGTCGGTCACAATCTCCTGTGGATCGTCGTCGTTGATCGTCATAGCGCCTGCTCCATCATCACGGCGTAACAGTCCGCGTGCCATCAAGGAACGCCAAAAGATTGCTAAATCGGGCCATTGCGCATAAGTCTGAGTATAAGGGAGCTACTATCCATGACTGATATCCAGACGGCCAAGACGGCCGGCCACGACGCGTTCCGTTCGATCGACGCGACGACCGGGCTCGCAACCGGTGAGGCCTTTGCGGTGCACGGCGCCGATGACGTCGCCGCGGCCTGCGCTGCCGCCGACGCGGCGTTTGATGCGTATCGCGCGACCGACAATGCGGCCCGCGCGGACTTTCTCGAACGGATCGGCGAAGAGATCGTCGCGCTCGGTGACACGCTGATCGTCACTGCGATGCGCGAGAGCGGCTTGCCGCGCGCGCGGCTCGAGGGCGAGCGGGGTCGTACCGTTGGCCAGCTGAAGCTGTTTGCAGGCGTCGTGCGCCGCGGCGGCTGGATGGGTGTCCGCATCGACTCGGCGCTGCCCGACCGCGCACCCTTGCCGCGTCCCGACCTGCGCCTGCGGATGATCCCGCTCGGCCCGGTCGCGGTGTTCGGCGCGAGCAATTTCCCGCTCGCCTTCTCGACCGCGGGTGGTGATACCGCCTCGGCGCTCGCTGCCGGCTGCCCCGTCGTCGTCAAGGGTCATCCGGCGCACCCCGCTACCGGCGCGATGGTCGCTGGCGCAATCGAGGCGGCGGTTGCTGCCTGCGGCCTGCCAAAGGGCGTGTTCTCGCATCTGGTCGGCCCCGGCAATGATCTGGGCAGCACGCTGGTCCAGGATCCGCGGATCGCTGCGGTCGGCTTCACCGGGTCGCGCGCTGGCGGCCTGGCACTCGTCAAGCTGGCGCAGGCGCGCGACGTGCCGATCCCGGTCTATGCCGAGATGTCGAGCATCAATCCCGTCGTGCTGCTGCCCGAGGCGCTGAAAGCGCGCGGCGCGGCGCTGGGTACGGCGTTCGTCGGGTCGCTGACGATGGGCGCGGGGCAGTTCTGCACCAATCCCGGTCTGGTCCTCGCCATCGAGGGCGACGGGCTCGATGCGTTTGTCGCCGCAGCGGCGACCGCGCTTCCCGACGCACCGGCGGCGACCATGCTCACCGGCGGCATCCATGCCGCGTACCAGAAGGGCGTCGAGGCGCTTGCGGGCCATGACGCGGTCAAGACGATCGCACAGGGCAAGGTCGGCGAAGGTGTCGCACAGGGGCAGGCGGCGTTCTTCGAAACCACAGCTGCACAGTTCCTGAGCGACGCGGCACTGGGACATGAGGTGTTCGGGGCGTCGTCGCTGCTGGTGCGCTGCGCAGACGAGAACGAGCTCCATGCCGTGCTGCGCGCCGCGGAAGGTCAGCTGACCGCGACGATCCAGATGGATGCGGGCGATGCCGGGATGGCGTCGCACCTGATCCCACTGCTCGAGCGCAAGGCGGGGCGGATCCTGGCCAATGGCTGGCCGACGGGTGTCGAGGTCGCGCATGCGATGGTCCATGGCGGACCGTTCCCGGCGACGTCGGACGGTCGCACGACCTCGGTCGGCAGCCTGGCGATCGACCGCTTCCTGCGGCCGGTATCCTACCAGAACCTGCTGCCGGAATTGCTGCCCGCCTGCGTGCGTGACGACACGGACGCGCCGCGGCTGATCGACGGCGTCGTCGCCGGCTGACCCGCCAATTCCCTGCATGATGACGTCCGGGCGAACCGTAACAGCGGCACCCGAAAAGGAGAGGAAGATGAGCTTGCGCCTGTTGCAGCATGTTGGCGTCGACGGCACGCGATCGGTGATCGCGGCCACCAGCGCGGGGGCGGCTTTCGTTCCCGGCATCGACAGCGTTCGCGCGCTCGCCGAACGGGCGATCGCGGAGGGTCTTGATCTTGCCGCCACGGTCGCGGCCTGCGGTACGGGCGCCAGCGTCGACATCGCGGCCGAACTGACGGCCGGTCGTCTGATGTCGCCGATCGATCATGTCGACCCGGCGCACGTCGTCATGACGGGTACCGGGCTGACGCATCTCGGCTCGGCCGAGGGGCGCGACAAGATGCACCGTGCCGCGGCGGATGCCGAAAAGCAGACCGATTCGATGCGGATGTTCCTGGAAGGGGTCGAGCGCGGCAAGCCGGGGCCGGGCGAGTGCGGCCAGCAGCCCGAATGGTTCTACAAGGGTGACGGTTCGGGCCTCGTCGCGCCGGGGGCAGCGCTGGAGATGCCCGATTTTGCCGAGGATGGTGGCGAAGAGCCCGAGCTTGCCGGGATCTACCTGATCGGGGCTGACGGCACGCCGTTCCGGCTCGGCCTGTGTCTGGCCAACGAGTTCAGCGATCACGTGACCGAGCGGCACAATTATCTGTGGCTCGCGCATTCCAAGCTGCGCCAGGCGTCGCTCGGCCCGGAGCTGCTCGTCGGCCCACCGCCCGAGCATGTTGAGGGGATGAGCCGGATCCACCGCGACGGCGCCGTCCTGTGGGAGAAGCCGTTCCTGTCGGGCGAGGCGAACATGTCGCACAGCATCGCCAATCTCGAGGCGCATCATTTCAAATATGATCTGTTCCGCCGCCCGGGCGACATCCATGTCCATTTCTTTGGGACTGCGACGCTGTCGTTCGCCGAGGGCGTGACGACGCGTGAAGGCGACGTGTTCGAGATCGAGGCTGCGCCCTTCACGCTGCCGCTGCGCAACACGCTGACCAGGGCCGCACCGCGGTCGGTCTCGGTAAAGGCGCTTTGAGCGTGGCGGGTATCCGCATCGCCGTTGTCGGCATGGGCAAGATCGCACGCGACCAGCATCTCCCGTCGATCGCGGGCAACGCCGAATTCGAGCTCGTCGCCAGCGTCAGCCCGCGGGATCCGGGCGTCGAGGGCGTCGTCAACTTCAGGTCGCTGGAGGCGCTGCTCGCCGAAGGTCCGGCGATCGACGCGATCGCTCTCTGCACGCCGCCGCAGGTGCGCTATTCGCTCGCCACGATGGCGCTCGAAAAGCGCCTGCACGTGTTCCTCGAAAAGCCGCCGGGCGCGACACTCGCGGAGGTCGACGCGCTCGAGGCTC
>NZ_JPJC01000141.1:27621-38241 GCF_000733135.1 Sphingomonas sp. FUKUSWIS1 | reverse complement strand
GCGGGTGTCGCGCCCGCCAAGGCCTGGCTTGCCGACCGTCGCATCGACCGCGTGTCGATCGTCTGGCGCGAAGACGTCCGCGTCTGGCATCCCGGTCAGGCGTGGATCTGGGAGCCGGGCGGGCTCGGCGTATTCGATCCGGGCATCAATGCCCTGTCGATCGCGACCGAGATCCTGCCCGAGCCGTTCTTCCTGGCGTCCGCGACACTGTCGACACCGGCCAATCGTGCCGCGCCGATCGCCGCCGATCTCGCTTTCCGCAGTGCGTCGGGCACACCGATCACGATGGATCTCGACTGGCGCCAGACCGGCCCGCAAAGCTGGGACATCGTCGTCGACACCGACGCCGGCACGCTCCGTCTTGCCAAAGGCGGCGCGGTGCTGACCCTGCCCGAGGGCAGCAGCGAGCATGACGATGCGGAATATGCCGGGCTCTATGCGCGTTTCGCCGCCCTGGTCCGCGACGGGCGCAGCGAGGTCGACACGACCCCCTTCACGCTCGTTGCCGACGCGTTCCTGCGCGGCACCCGCGTCTCGGTCGCGGCGTTCGACGACTAGGACCGCGGGCGCGGTGGCCCGCGGTCCTGTTCGGCCGTGGGGTTAAAGCCTCAGGCCGAGACCGACGCCGAAGACGAGCGGATCGAGATTGATCTTCACGTTCTGCGTACCGATTGCCGTCGTGCGCAGGCGGGCGCTCGTGTCGATGTCGATATATTTGACGTCGAGGTTGAGAAAGACCTTCGGCGTGATGTCGACGTCGACCCCGGCCTGCGCCGCCCAGCCGAAGCTGTCCTTCATACGTACCCGCGTCCGTCCGACCGCCTTTTCGAGACCCGCCGAGGCATCCTCGTTCCAGAACATCGTGTAGTTCAGTCCGGCCCCGACATAGGGACGGATCGAGCCGCGTGGGTTGAGGTGATATTGCGCGGTCAGCGTCGGGGGCAGCACCCAGGTCGAGGCCAGCTTGCCGATCGATCCGGTCGTCCCGCTACGCCCGCTGGCGCTGTGTTTGGTCGTCGCGGCGATCAGTTCGAAGCCGATCTGGTCGGTGGCCATATAGGTGACGTCGATCTCGGGCATCGCGCTGTTGTCGACGCTGACGCGCTCGCCGGGAAAGGTCGGGAGGATCCCGCCCGAGCGTTCGTTCGGGGCGACGAGGATCGCGCGCAGGCGGACGAGCACGTCGCCGGCTTGGATACCGGTGCGCGGTGCCGGGTCCTGCGCCATGGCCGGCGTGGCGATGCCGAGGCCGGCGGCGGCTAGAACTACGCCGATGGTAAGATGCTTCATTGCCCGACTCCTGATTGGGATGCGTTCGGGCTAGGCGTGCGGCCAGGCGGGGGCGTTGATCACGGCCAAACGCGGATTTGATGCCGATCAAAGACCCGCCGAAGGGGACATCGCACCCATCATCGCATGTGGACCTATCACCCCGAACTGCTCGCGACACCCGTGCCGCGCTACACCAGCTATCCGACGGCTGCCGAATTCGGCGACGATGTCGGTCCGGTCGATATGGAGGAGGCGCTGGCGGCCATCGCGCCGGGCATGGTCGTCTCGCTGTATCTGCACATCCCCTATTGCCGGGACATCTGCTGGTATTGCGGCTGCAACACGGGGGCGGCGAACCGCGCCGCGCGGCTCGCCGCCTATGTCGAACGGCTCGAACGCGAGATCGCACTCGTCGCGCAGCGGGTGACTGGCGTCCGCGTGGGACGGATCGCGTTCGGCGGCGGCAGTCCGAATGCGATTCCGCCGGCGGCGTTTCTCCGGCTCGTCGAAAGCGTCAGGACGGCGTTCGACTGCACCGATGCGATACTATCGGTCGAGGTCGATCCGCGTGGCTTCGACCGCGACTGGGCGGGGGCGATCGGGCGAGCAGGGGTGTCGCGGGTCAGCCTCGGCGTCCAGACGCTCGACCCGCAGGTCCAGGCGGCGATCGGGCGTGTGCAGCCGTCGGAGGATATCCGTCGCACGACAGCGCTATTGCGCGATGCCGGTGTCGGGTCGATCAATTTCGATCTCATGTATGGCCTGCCGCAACAGTCCGAGCAGAGCCTGCGGGCCAGCATCGCCGAGAGCATCGCGATGGGCCCCGACCGGCTTGCGGTGTTCGGCTATGCGCACGTCCCGCACCTCGTACCGCGCCAGCGACGCATCGTCGCGGACGGGCTGGCGGGAACGGCGGAGCGCTTTGCGCAGGCGGCCTTGGCGCATCGCATGCTGGTCGATGCCGGCTATGACCCGGTCGGGTTCGACCATTTCGCCCGACCGGGCGATGCGCTGGCGCAGGCGGCGGCGAGCGGCGGCCTGCGCCGCAACTTCCAGGGATTCACCGAAGACCCGGCGGAGATCCTGATCGGTCTTGGGGCCAGCGCGATCAGCGATTTCCCCGACCGGATCCTGCAGACCGAGAAGAATACGGGACGCTACGGCATGCGGATCGATGCCGGAGCCCTGGCAACCTGTCGTGGGCTGCGGCGCAGCCCCGAAGACAGGCTGCGCGGCCGGGCGATCGAGACGATCCTGACCCGGGGCACGGCCGACCTGACCGCGCTGGACGGCGGGGCGGACATCCGCAGTCGGCTGACGCCGTTCGAACGGTACGGGCTGATCGCCTGGGAGGGGAATGTGCTCCGCCTGAGCGAAGACGCGCTTCCCTATGCGCGCGTCATTGCGAGCAGACTGGACGCGTACCGGCAGACCGCGTCGGCACGGTTCAGCCATGCGGTCTAGCGCGGTTGGCGGGGCGATCGTGACGCTGCCGCCGCGCTGTGCCGCCTGCAGCGTGCGCAACGATGCGCTGTGTGCGACGCTTGAAGACGCGGGCCTAGTCGCGTTGCACGGGATCGGCCGACGGCGGACGATGCCAGCAGGGCAGGTGCTGGTCTGGAGCGGGGATCCGAACGCGATCTGCGCCACCGTCGTGTCGGGCGTGCTCAAGGCGATGCGCACGGGGCCCCAGGGTCGCGAACACATTGTCGGCCTCGCCTTTGCCGGTGATTTCGTCGGCGACCTGTTTGCCGACACCGCGAACGAGACGATCCGGGTGATCACCGATGCGGAGCTGTGCGTGTACCCGCGCGCGGCGCTGCAAAACATGCTCGACGCGCATCCGGCGATGGAACGCCTGTTGCTGCACCGCACGCTCGGTGCGCTCGACGATGCGCGGATGTGGATGCTGATGCTGGGACGCAAGGCCGCAGGCGCGCGGATCGCCACGTTCCTGCTGGAAATGGCACGGCGGATGGGTCAGCCGGGCCCGGCCCGCTTCGACCTGCCGATGAGCCGGTCGGAGGTCGGCGCACTGCTGGGGATGACGATCGAGACCGTCAGCCGGCAGATGACGTCCCTGAAACGCCGCGAGGTCCTTGCCCTGCCGGGCGGGCGCGGCGTCATCATCCTCGATCGGGCGCAGCTCGCGCGGGCCGCGGCGGGCTGAGCGACAGCGTCCGGCGCCGGTGCTAGGCGGCGCTGCGCTGGTCCGATCCCGCCTGTGTCAGGTCGAAACGCCGGGGGCAGAGGGCGACGAGCGCCGGGCGGTGGCTCACAAGGATCAGCCCCTGTCCGGTCGTGTCGAGGCGCTGCGCCAGTCGGACGGCAAGCAGCTTTTCGGTCGTGCCGTCCAGCCCCTCGCTCGGCTCGTCGAGCACGAGCCACGGCGCGAGCGAGCAATAGGCACGCGCGACCGCGAGACGGCGCCGCTCCCCGCCCGACAGGCGTGCGCCGTTTTCACCGACCCACGCGTCGAGTCCGTGATCGAGCGCGCGGACCCGATCGTCGAGCACCGCGTCGTACAGCGCCCGCCACAGCGTGGCATCGTCGGCATCCGGGTTGGCCAGCATCAGATTGTCGCGCACCGTGCCCGACAGCAGCGCGGCATCCTGTGGTGCCCAGGCGAAGCTGCGCCGCGATATCTCTGCCGGGATCAGGCCGATATCATCTCCGTCCAGCCATATCTCGCCAAGCGTGCTCGGCCGCAACGACAGCATCTTTTCGACGAGCGTCGTCTTGCCGATTCCCGAGGGGCCGGTCAGCGCGACCCGATCGCCCCGCCGCACGTGACACGTCCCCGCCGGCAGGACGAAGTGCAGTGCGCTATGGGCTGGACCGGTCGTGTTCGGCAAGGCGCGCGGAGATGCATCCTGCAGGTAAGGCTCCGCGCTCTCGTGCGTTTCCAGAATATCGTCGAGCCGGTCGCGTGCCGCGTGCATGCGACCTCGCTCGATCATTGCGCGCAACACCGGCGTTCCCGCGTCGATCGTCATCGCCGCTGCCAGCGCCGCCAGTGCAGCCCGTGGCGCCCCCGATCCCGCCGACAGGATCGCGGCGCCGGCGGCGGCGATACCGACGGCCGTCGCGTGCAGCAGATCCAGCCATCCGGCGGCTTCTGCCTGCGCACGCTGCGCGGCGGCGAGCGCACGGCTTCGATCGTCGACCTGCGCGGTGGCCCAGGGCTCGAGCCCGAAGCATCGCAGTTCGGGGGCGGCATCGGCAAGGCCTGCGAACGTCTCGCGAAGTGCCCCGGCAGCATATTGCACCGCCTGGCCAAGTGGCGCGCTACGACGGGCAAGCCGGTCGGCAACGATCAGGAGCACCGCCATGCAGCACGCGGTGGCGATCGAGGCTCCGACGCTGCCGAGCGATACGAGCCCGAGCCCCGCGATCAGCGCGGCGGCGACGCCCCAAGGCGCGGACTGGCGTACGAACTGCATCTCCATCGCATCGACGTCGCCGATCAGCCGGGCGGTCGCCTCGCCCGTCCCGAAGGCGAGCGCGGTACCAGCGGGCTGTGCTGCGAGCACGCGGAAGATGGCCGGGCGGATCCGCGCGAGCGCGCCGAACGCCGCCTCGTGGCTGGCGAGGCGCTCGCCGTAGCGTGCGCCGGTCCGCAGGATGGCAAGAAGCCGGATTCCCGCGCTGGGCAGCATGTAGTTGAACGCGAGCGCTGCCGCCGGGCCCGCCAGACCGGCGATCGCGGCGGCGGTGATGAACCAGCCCGACAGCCCGAGCAGCAGGACGGATGCCGCCGCAACGAGCGCGGCGAGCAGCGCGGCGCGTGCGAGAAGTGGGCGCTGCGCACGTCGCTCCTGCGCGAGCAACCTGTCGAGTGGACCGGTCATGCGGGGTCTCCAAGCCGGACCACGTGATCGGCAATGCCGGCCAGGCGGTCGCTATGCGTCGCGATCAGCGTCGTCCGGCCGCGACAGGCCGCCGCGATCGTCGTCACCAGCGCGATCTCCGACAGCGCATCGAGATGCGCCGTCGGCTCGTCGAGCAGCAAGATCGGTGCAGGCTTGAGCATGGCGCGCGCCAGGGCAAGCCGCCGCCGTTCGCCACCGGACAGCCCGCCGCCGCGCGCATCGAGCCGGGTGTCGAGACCGGCGGCCATCCGACCGCCGCCGCGTGCCATCAGCATCGGCCGAAGACCGGCCTGCACCACCGCGCGGTCGATCGCATCGTCGGTGGCGTCGGGGCAGGCAAGGCGCAGGTTTTCGCGGATCGTTCCGGCGATGATCAACGGATGCTGGCCAGCCCAGGATGCGCGCGGCGCGAGCGAACCGCCGGGTGGGAGCCGCTGGTCGTCGATCAGGACATCGCCCGCGACCAGCGGCGCGAGGCCGAGCAGCAGGTGCAGCGCGCTGGTCTTGCCGCTGCCTGATGGTCCGATCAGCACGACGATGCGGCCGGACGGAACGTCGAACGACAGGTCGGACACAGCGTCCCGTTCCGCGTCGGGATAGCGGATCGCGACCGACTGGAACGCCAGTGCGGGAAGAGCGGGCATTTCGAGCCGCAGTGCGTGCGGCGTCGATGGCAGCGACGCCGGCATGGGACAGGCGGGCGCGGGGAGGGCGATCAGGCGATCCGCCGCGGTCTCGGCCGCCTGCTTGTCGTGATAGGCGGCGGCGAGACGGCGCATCGGCGCGTAGAATTCGGGCGCGAGTGCCAGGACGAAGAAGGCGCGGCCGAGATCGAGCTGCTCGGGCACCGGGAAGGGCAGGAGGTGGAGCAGGTTGAACCCGCAATAGACCGCGACCAGCGCGACCGAGAGTGCGGCGAAGAACTCCAACGCCCCCGAGGACAGGAAGGCGACGCGCAGCACGCCCATCGTCCGCGCCGCGAGTTCGTCCGCGGCGACCCCGAGCGCGCGCGCCTCGCGGCCCTCGGCGCCGAACGCAAGGACGACCGGCAGCGCCCGCACCCGATCCGCGAACCGCCCGGTCAGCCGGGCCAGCGCGGTAAACTGGCGCCGGGATTTGTCCGCGGCCGCACCCCCCGCAAGCGCCATCGCGACGATGAACGGTATGAGCGTCACGACCAGGATGCCCGCGGCGACGGGGCTGGCCAACGCGGTCGCGAGCAGGATCAGGAAGGGTGCGATGGCGCCTGCTTTGCGCGCGGGCAGGAATCGCGCGATATAGCCGTCGAGCGCGTCCACCTCGTCCACCACCGCGGCCATCAGGACGCCCGTGGTCGTCGGCGCACCGAGGTGGCGATGCAGCGCCGACGCGACGATCCGGCGACGCAGCGTCACCTTGGCGTCTTCAGCCTGGCGGGCGCCCCTGCGCGTCGCGAGCATGACGACGAGACCGCGAAGGCCGCCGGACAGAACGACGAGCATTGCCCAGGGCAGGACCGCTGCGGCACCGGCCGGAACCGCGACGATCGCCCCCGCCAGGCCGCCGGCAAAGCCGATCGCGGCAACGCTGTCGAGCATGAGCCACGCCGCCGCCGCATCGCCGCGTCGACCGCCCTGGGCGATGGTCTTGAGCCACTGGCGACGCGCGCGGGGCGTCGGGTCGGTGGATGGGAGGTCGCTCGAAGAAAGTGCCGTCATGGACAGGCTTGTCGCGTATTGCCGTTCGTCTGGTCTTTGACCGCGGTCAATGTTCTGGTCGGCCGCGCCACTTACGCCCCGACCAAACCGGCATGTTCGCCGGGGGGGGAGACCGTTCCATGGACCTCGGGGTCATCGACCTGTCGCGGCTGCAGTTTGCGCTCACCGCGCTCTATCATTTTCTCTTCGTGCCGCTGACGCTGGGCCTGTCGATGATGCTCGTCATCATGGAATCGGTCTATGTCATGACGAACCGGCCGATCTGGCGCGTGATCACGCGCTTCTGGGGGCGGATCTTTGCGATCAACTTCGTGCTGGGGGTGGCCACCGGGCTGACGATGGAATTCCAGTTCGGCACGAACTGGTCGTATTTCTCGCATTATGTCGGGGACATATTCGGCGCGCCGCTCGCGATCGAGGGGCTGATGGCGTTCTTCCTCGAAGCGACGTTCGTCGGCATCATGTTCTTCGGCTGGGGGCGGCTGTCGAAGCTCGGGCATCTGCTCGTCACGGCCATGGTGGCGCTCGGCACCAACCTGTCCGCGCTGTGGATCCTGATCGCGAACGGCTGGATGCAGAATCCGGTCGGTGCAAAGTTCAATCCGGAAACGATGCGGATGGAGGTCACCGATTTCGGCGCCGTCCTGTTCAACCCGATCGCGCAGGCCAAGTTCGTCCACACGGTCAGCGCCGGTTATGTCTGCGCGGCGGTGGTCGTGCTCGGGATCAGCGCCTTCTGGTTGCTGACCGACCGCTACAAGGGCGTGGCACGGCGATCGATGACGGTGGCGGCAGCCTTTGGCCTGGCCGCGTCGCTGTCGGTGGTCGTGCTGGGTGACGAGAGCGGCTATGCCCTGACCGACAACCAGAAGATGAAGCTCGCCGCGATCGAGGCGGCCTGGCACACGGCACCGGCGCCGGCCGGTCTGACACTGTTCGGGGTACCCGACGTCGCCGCCCGGGAAACCCGGTACGAGGTCCAGATCCCCTGGGTCCTCGGGCTGATCGCGACGCGCAGCCTCGACGGCACCGTCACCGGCATGTCCGAACTGGTGCTCAAGGCGCAGGAGCGGATCACGTCGGGCGTAGTCGCCTATGACGCGGTCGAACGGCTCAAGACCGACCCTGCCAACGTCGTACAACGCGCACGGTTCGAGGCGCACAAGCGTGACCTGGGCTACGCCCTGTTGCTCAAGCGGCATGTCGCGGATCCGCGCACTGCCAGCCCCGCACTGATCGCTTCCACGGCATGGGACGTGGTGCCGAACGTGCCGCTGATGTTCTGGAGCTTCCGGATCATGGCTGCGATCGGGGTCCTGATGATCGCGCTGTTCGGTGCGGCGTTCGTCCTGACGTCGCTCCGCCTGCACACGCAGACGCGGTGGTTCCTGAAACTCGCGGTGATCGCGATCCCCTTGCCCTGGATTGCGATCGAGCTGGGCTGGATGCTCGCCGAGATCGGCCGCCAGCCCTGGGCGATCGAGGGCGTGCTGCCGACCTTCCTCGCCGCATCCTCGCTGACGCGCGGGGTCCTGTGGACGACGATCATCGGTTTCACTGCAATCTACGGGACGCTCGCGGTCATCGAGGTCCGCCTGATCCTCGCGACGATCCGCAAGGGGCCGTTCGAGCATGACGAGGATGCCTATCCGGTGCCCGATGCCGGACCGGCAGGGCGCGGCGCCACGCGCCCCGTTGCTGCTGACCCGATCCCCGCCTGACCCCTTCTCGCCTGATCCGAAAGGCACGATCCGATGTTTGACTATGAGACGCTGCGCATATTGTGGTGGGGGCTGATGGGGGTGTTGCTCATCGCCTTTGCGCTGACCGACGGGTTCGACCTCGGGGTCGCCACGCTTCTGCCGTTCGTCGCACGGACCGATTCCGAGCGCCGGATGGTGATCAACTCGGTCGGTCCGACCTGGGAGGGGAACCAGGTCTGGTTCATCCTGGGTGGCGGCGCGATCTTTGCCGCCTGGCCGTTCGTCTATGCGGTCAGCTTTTCCGGCTTCTATTTCGCGATGTTCCTCGTGCTCGCGGCGCTGATCCTGCGACCGGTCGGGTTCAAATACCGGTCGAAGCGGCCGGATCCGCGGTGGCGGTCCGGGTGGGACTGGGCGCTGTTCGTGGGCGGTGTCGTGCCTGCGCTCGTCTTCGGGGTCGCGGTCGGCAATGTCCTGTCGGGGGCGCCGTTCCGGCTGGACAGCGATCTGCGCGCCTTTTTCGACGGCAGTTTCCTCGGGCTGTTCACGCCCTTCACGCTGATCTGCGGCCTGTTGTCGGTCGCGATGCTGGTCCTGCACGGCAGCGCGTGGCTGGCGATCAAGGTCGAGCATGGCCCGGTCCATGACCGCGCGACGCGGTTCGGGACGCTGGCCGGCATGCTGTCACTGGTCCTGTTCGCGGCCGGCTGGGCGTTCGTCGCCTGGACCGATATCGGGTTCCGCATCGTCGGGACAATCGAGGCGGCGGGGCCGTCCAATCCGCTGCGCACGACGAGCGAAATCGCTGCGGGCGCATGGCTGGCGAACTATGCACTCCATCCCTGGATGATGATCGCTCCGCTGCTGGGATTCGGCGGCGTGGTGGTCGCGCTGATCGGGATACGCCGACGGATCGAGAGTGCGGCATTTGCGGGATCCTCGGCATCGGCGGTGGGGATCATCGCGACCGTCGGGCTGTCGATGTTCCCCTACATCCTGCCGTCCAGCATCGATGAGCATTCGAGCCTGACGGTCTGGAATGCGTCATCCTCCGAAAAGACACTCGGGATCATGCTGTTCGTCACCGCCGTCTTCCTGCCGATCGTCCTCGCCTACACCGCATGGGCCTTCAAGCTGATGTGGGGCCGCGTCACGGCGCACGAGGTCGCGACCAATCCCGATTTCTACTGATCACTCCGTGCGGCAAGGACGATAGATAATGTGGTATTTCAGTTGGGTATTGGGCCTCGGCCTTGCGCTGGGCTTCGGAGTGCTGAACGGCATGTGGCATGAATTCTCGTTGCCGGCCGATGACGAGATCGACGTACCGGACATGCCGTAGACAGTGTCGGGCAACATATCTTGCCCGGCCCGTCCGGCGATATTGACCAGTCGGCGCCGAATTGATGCGGTCAATTCGGCGACCGGGCGCTATATCTGCCGTCATGCTTGCTGCAACCATCTGCGTCGACTGTGCAGTTCGCGATCAGTCGCTCTGCGGAAGCCTGACCAATAGCGAACTGCATGCGCTCAATACCCTGGGTCGGCGGCGGATCGTGCGGCGTGGCGAGACGCTGATCTGGGCGGGTGAGGACAATATCCTGTGCGCCAATCTCCTGTCGGGCGTGCTCAAGCTCGTCGCATCGAGCGGTGACGGTCGCGAGCAGATCGTCGGGCTCCTATACCCCGCCGACTTTGTCGGGCAGCCCTATCCCGGGCAGGCCGATTTCAGCGTGTCGGCGCTGACCGACGCGGAAGTGTGCATCTTTCCGCGGGCGTCGTTCGAGCGCGTCCTGACCGATCATGCGCGGATGGAGCGGCTGTTGCTGCAACGCACGCTTGCCGCGCTCGACGAAGCACGATCGCGCATGCTGACGCTCGCGCGCAAATCGGCGAGCGAGAAGGTCGCAGGGTTTCTCGTCGATATGGCGACCCGTGCCGCGGCGACCGGTTGCAGGGGAACGCCCAGCGGGCCGGTCACGTTCGACCTCCCGCTTTCGCGGGGTCAGATCGCCGACATATTGGGTTTGACGATCGAAACCGTCAGCCGGCAGATGACGCAGCTGAAGACTCGCG
>NZ_JPJC01000141.1:0-27441 GCF_000733135.1 Sphingomonas sp. FUKUSWIS1 | reverse complement strand
GGTGAAGTGCTACGCGCCAGGCTGTCGGTCAGCCGCATCCTGGCGGCGCGCGTGAGGCGGGCATGCCCCAGGGTCAGGATCGACAGCTCGGTGAAGTCGGTGGCACGCCGGCAGCCGTCGAAGAAGCATCGCAACATATAGCCGAGCATGTCGGGCGCGAACCGGTCGGCTTCGATCGAACGCGGATCGAGTGCGACGATGAGATCCTGTGCGTAGACGGCGTCGGTCGCGCGGTGTGCGGCGACATGATCGAGCAACACGCCGATCAGCGGCTGGGACGGGGTTCGCCGGAACAGCGTGTCGAGCGTCGGCTCGAGGCCATCGTCGCACCGTTCGGTCACCAAGGCCAGTCGCGCACAGATCCAGTCCGCATCACGTGCCGAGGGCCTGACGGGCAAGCAGTCGGCGCAATGTTCCAGAATGCTGCACAGGCTGCGCAGGTCGGCATGCGCGGACAGCAGCTCCGCGAGATCGTCGTCGCGGATGACATGCCAGTGACGACACGCTGGAACCGGGGACGACTCGCCGTCGCGTGATGCCCGATCGACGCGCTGCGCCTTGCCGTCCTGCTTCGTGCCGTGCCCGTCCGTCATGCCGGCTCCTCCGGTTATCGCTCTGCCCGTTATGGCGAACCGTGGCATTGATCGTCGTCAAAGGGGCAGGGTGCCGGTTTGAGGCGACCGCGACGCCAGGGCGCGGACTGATATTTGGTGACGTTTACCGATGCTTAGGCGCGCCGGCCTATCTTTGGACGGGTCGCCCCGTCGTTCCGAAGTCGCGGGATGGACGCATTTTCACAGCTGACCATAATGGTGGAACTGGCCATCATTATGGGTCAATATATTTGCCAATAAGCTAGGTAATAATACAGTATTGGCATATACTTGCCGGATAGCATGGAGACTTCAACGCAAGACGATTCCGTTTCGACAATGAGCCAGCCGGGCCGTACTGTGGCCGGGTTGTGCATCGCGGCTGTCTTTGCGTGTGCGACGGTCCCGATGATCGGGTGGATGCTGCGGATTCCCGTGCTGACGACGTTCGGTTTGGTCGAGCCAATGCCGCCGTTCGGCTGCATTGCCTTTGCCTGCATGGCGGCGGCGACCCTGATATTGTCACGCGGACATTCCAGTCGCCGGGCCATGCCGCTGCTCGCCGTGCCGATCGCCATTGGTCTTGAGCGCCTGTTCGTCCAACTGGTCCTGCCGGCCGGGAGCCATGGAATCGATGGGTGGCTGTTTGCGGACGATGTCCGGACAGCCTTTGATCGCGCGATGACGGGGCCGGGCATTGTCGCCGATCTCATACTCGTCGCATTGCCCGTCGCGATCGGCGCAGCCGCGGCAAATACCCGCTCCTATGGACGGCTGGCGGCGGCACTCGCAGGCGGCAGTTTGGTGACTGCAAGCACAGCCTTATTGTTGATCCCGATGCTCCCGGCCCTGCATGCGACCGGGTGGCATCTGTCGTCGACGTCCCTGCCATCCGCGATCGGCGCGATGCTGCTGGCCCTGGCGGTACTTGCCTGGCGAAGTGATATTCTGGACGAGCCCGGTGCCTGGTCGCCCGAATGGCACATGTTGCGACTTGTTCTGCCGCTGCTGCTGGTCGTACCGGTGCTAGCGCCGCTCGTGGAAATGGCGAGCATCGAGCTTGCCGGGGTGTCTGCGGTCTGGGGCGAACTGCTGACCGTCACGCTGAATTTCGTGGTGGTCAGCGCGCTCGTCACCTGGACGGTGCGGAGCGCAGCGCGGCATCGCGCCGCGTTGTCCGAGCTGACCGAGGCATTGAACGCCGCACCGATGGCGCTGGTCGATACCGATGACCGGATCATCCACTGGTCGCGCGGGTGCGAGGAATTATACGGGTGGCGTGCGCACGAGGCGCTCGGCAGGCAGAAGCATGTACTGCTCGCGTCGCGCACCGCCGACGGCAGCTTGGCGACGGGCTGCCCGCATGCCGATGGCGAGCGTGAACTGATCGAGCGCCGACGCGACGGCAGCGCGGTGCACGTGATCGAGCAGGCGCGCAGGGTCGAGAAGCTGGCCCGTGCGCCGGCCCTCGTCCTGTCGATGACCGATATCAGCACCCGGCTCGAGATCGAGGCCGCGCTGCGCAAGAGCGAGGAGCGTCTCGCGCTCGCCAGCAGTGCGCACGAGATCGGGGTCTTCGAATGGGAAATCGCAACGGGGGCGCTGACCTGGACCGCAGGGTCCGAGCAGCGTCTGGGGCTGCCCGCGGGAAGCCTGCACGATTATCCGAGCTGGGCGGCGTTGATCGACCCGGACGACCTGGCGGAGGTCGAGCGCACGATCGCCGAAACCGTCGGCATGCGCGCACCGCGCATCAGTTTCACCTATCGATTGAGACTGCCCAACGGCACGCAGCGTTTCCTCGAAGGCTCTGCGCGCTGCTTCTACGATCAGGCAGGCGCGATGGTCCGGACCACGGGAATCACGCTGGACATAACGCGGCACGAGGAGCGCGAGGCGGCGCTTCGCGTGCGCGAGGCGCAGCTGCGGTCGATCCTCGAAACCGTGCCCGACGCGATGATCGTGATCGACGAGGCCGGCGCCATCCGCTCCTTCAGCGCCGCCGCCGAACTCATCTTCGGCTATAGCGCCGCCGAGGCGATCGGATTGAACGTGCAGACCCTGATCCCGGGCGAGCGCGAGGCGTGGCAGCAGGGGTATTTACGGCGTTATCCGGCCTCGGGCGATCGGCGTGGCGTTGGTCATGGCCGGCTCACCACCGCGCGGCGCGCGGACGGAAGCAGCTTCCCGGTAGAGCTGCATGTCGGCGAAGCGCTGGTCGACGGCGAACGCGTGCTGACGGGGTTCGTCCGTGACATTTCGGAACGGATCGCCGCGGAAGAGCGGCTGAGCCTCGTCCGGCGGGAATTGATGCAGGTCATCCGGTTGAACGCGGTCGGCGAAATGGCTGCGGCGCTCGCGCATGAACTCAACCAGCCGCTCGCTGCGATCGCGAACTTCGTCACGACCGCCGAATTGCTCCTCGACAGCGGCGCCGGCATGGATGGCGACCGGCTCAAGGCCACGTTAATATCGGCGAACGCGCAGGCCCTGCGGGCAGGCGACATCATCCACCGGCTTCGCGAGTTCATCGCCAAGCGCGAGTCCGAGATGCGGATCGAGCCCGTGGAGGCGACACTGCGTGAGGCCGTCACGTTGCTGACGTCCGGCGGACAGCATGCCGATATCGAGCTGAGCTTCGCGCTGTCCCCCGACGCCGACTTCATGCTCGCGGATCGGATCCAGGTGCAGCAGGTGGTCGTCAACCTGCTCCGCAACGCGTTCGAGGCGTTGGCGACATCGCCCGACGGCGCGCGCGGCGTCCTCATCGAGGCGCGGTTGAACAAAGCGGCGCTCGTCGAGATCAGCATCTGCGACAATGGTCCCGGCTTGCCCGATGCGATCCTGTCGCGGATGTTCACGCCCTTCACGTCATCGAAGGGGGAGGGGGGCATGGGCTTCGGCCTGTCGATCTGCCGCCGGATCGTCGAAGCGCATGGCGGGGAGCTGGTCGGCTTCAATGCCCCGGGCGGTGGCGCCTGCTTTCGCTTCACCGTGCCGCATGTCTGTTTGGAATAAGCCGTGAAAGGATGTCTGGATGCGTACCGTCTATGTCGTCGACGATGACGACGCCGTCCGTGCATCGGTGCAGGGGCTGCTGTCGACCCGTCCGAACCTGCTGATCCGCGGCTTTCGCTCCGGGGATGCGTTTCTGGCCGAGCTCAGCAGCCTCGACCCGGGTATCGTGCTGCTCGACCATCATATGCCCGGAACCACCGGGCTCGAGGTGTTGCGAAAGCTCGTGCCGTTCGCACCGCATTTTGCGCCGATCATCCTGACCGGGCAGGGCGACGTGCAGCTCGCGGTCGAGGCGATGAAGGCGGGCGCACTCGAGTTTCTGGAAAAGCCGTGCGATCCGCACATCCTGCTGCGCACGGTCGATGAAGGTTTTGCGCGGCTCGAAACCGAAACCGCGGCGGCGGACCGGACCCAGGCGGCGCGTCAGCGGATCGCGCGGCTCTCGATGCGCGAGACCGACGTGCTGATGGGACTGATCGACGGCCAGCCGAACAAGGTGATCGCGCATGCGCTGAGCCTCAGCCCGCGGACCGTCGAGATCTACCGCGCCAATCTGATGGACAAGCTCGGCGTGCGCAGCCTGTCCGAGGCGCTTCGGATCGCCTTTGCCGCCGGCCTCGTGACGGTCGACTGACGATCGTTCGGTCCAAGGGGGTGTCGTTTGTGGCGTGTGCCGGTTAGGAAGGACCTGACGCCAAGCGGGAGTATCTTTTGGAAGCTGTATCGATCGTTCTGTTCCTCCTGCTCGCGGTAGTCCTGAGCGGGTCCATTTCGCGAATGCTCCCCGTGCCGGTGCCGACGCCTCTGGTGCAGATCATGCTCGGTGCGGTCATCGGTATGTCGACGTCGTACCGGGTCGCGCTCGATCCCGAACTCTTCCTGCTGCTGTTCCTGCCACCGTTGTTGTTCCTCGATGGCTGGCGGATCCCCAAAGACGAGCTGCTCAAGGACATTTCGACCGTGGTCGAACTGGCGCTGGGGCTGGTCCTGATCACGGTGATCGGCATGGGGCTGTTCATTCACTGGATGATCCCGGCGATGCCGCTTGCCGTCGCGTTCGCGCTGGCCGCGGTCGTCTCGCCGACCGACCCGATCGCGGTCTCGGCGATCGCCGCACGCGTGCCGATCCCGAAGCGGATGATGCACATCCTTGAAGGGGAATCGCTGCTGAACGATGCGTCGGGCCTCGTCTGTCTGCGCTTCGCGATCGCCGCGGCGCTGACCGGATCGTTCTCGCCGTCCTCCGCCGCAATCAACTTCGTCTGGGTGGCCGGCGCAGGGATCGTCGTGGGCGTCGGCCTGACGCTCGCGGTCACGCGCGCCAAAGCCTGGGTATCGCGGCGGTTCGGCGAAGAATCGGGGTCGCAGATCCTTGTCAGCCTGCTGATCCCGTTCGGTTCCTATCTCCTCGCCGAACATCTTCACGCGTCGGGGATCCTCGCGGCCGTCGCGGCGGGCGTGACGATGACCTATGCCGAGATATCGCGTCAGGCGCTGCCCAATACACGGATGCGGCGCAACTCGGTGTGGGACACGATCCAGTTCGCGCTCAACGGCATCATCTTCGTGCTGCTCGGCGAACAGCTGCCGGCGATCCTTGCGGGTGCCAGGACGACGGTCAAGATGACGGGGCATGACAGCACCGGCTGGCTTGCCGCTTATGTCCTCGCGATCGTCGCCGGACTCGCCGCCCTGCGGTTCGTCTGGGTCTGGGTGTCGTTGCGGCTGACACTGCTGCGCCGACGCTATCGCGACGGGGTGACCGTTCACAGCCCGGACTGGCGGGTGGTCGCGGCGATGTCGCTGGCGGGTGTCCGCGGGGCGATCACGCTGGCGGGCGTCCTGACGATTCCGCTCGTGCTCGACGACGGCACCGCGTTTCCGGCGCGCGACCTCGCCATATTCCTGGCCGCTGGGGTGATCATCGTGTCGCTGGTGCTGGCGAGCGTCGGCTTGCCGATCCTCCTCAACGGCCTGACGATGCCGCCCGAGCCGTCGCTGCTCGCGGAAGAGGACGCGGCGCGGGTCGCGGCGGCGGAAGCGGCGATCCGCGCGGTCGAGCGGTCGCAGCATGAGCTGGCCAAACGGATGGGCGACGGCGATTTCTATGCGGCGGCGGGCGGCCGGGTGATGGACATCTATCGCGACCGGATCGACAGCCGCAGCGGTTCTGCCAAGGCGTCCGCGGCCGCGCGTGTGCAGGACCGGATCGAGCGGGACTTCAAGCTCGTCGCGCTCCAGGCGGAACGCAGCACGATCGTCGATCTCGCGCGCGATCGCCGGATCGGCAGTGCGACGATCCGCAAGCTGGTCCGTGAACTCGACCTCGTAGAGGCCCGGTATCGCAGCTGACGGTCTGCGAGGGCCTCAGACGGGAGCGCCGGGCTTTCTCAGCGTGGAAAGCCATGCGACCACGTCATCGGGTCGTGTCACGGGGATCATGTGGCCGCCTGCGACCAGCGTGAGCGCTGCGGCGGGACAGGCGTTGGCGAGACCCTGGCCGTGGGCCAGCGGATCGAGCACAGCGTCGTCGCGTCCGAACAGGATCGCGGTCGGGACAGACAGCGAAGGATAGCGGTCGACCATCGCGGGCAGATCGGCATTTGCCGCTACGAGATCTGCCGCCGCTCCGGCAAAGGCCGATGGACGACCGATCAGCGCGCCGCCGCCGCGTGTCGCGAAATCGTCGGGTACCGGATCGGGTGCGAAGACCATGCGCGCGCCGCTGGGTCGCGCGAGCAACGCCGCGGGCGTGGCGACCGTCCATGCCAGCGCGCTGCGCATCGCTCGCGTAGCGATGGCGCGCGTTGCGACGATCTGCGGCACGGTGGCGAGTGGCTGGGTCAGGGGTGCGATCAGCGCGAGCCCGCCAACCTGCCGCGGATGATCGAGCGCCAGCGCGAGCGCGATCGAGCCGCCCAGCGAGTGGCCGACGACGAGCGGCCGGTCGAGCCCCATCGCGGTGATGAACGCCGCGACATGCGCGGCTTGTGCACGGATATTGGCCTGCGCGATCGGCGCCGAATAGCCCGAGCCCGGGCGGTCGATCAGGATCACGCGGTGATCCGCACTCAGTCGGTCGAGCAACGCATAGCCGAAGTTGCGCATCTGCCCGCCAAGCCCGTGGATCATCACGATCGCCGGGCCCGTTCCACGTTCGAGGTAATGCACGCGTCGCCCGTCGATATCGATGAACCTGCCGTCGGCGGGCACGCGGCGTTCCACGCGGTTCGCCGCTAGCCTGGCAAACAGCGCAAGACCGGCCACCACACTGAGCGCGAGACCGGCTGCACGCGCGGCCGGATGGCGAGGCGGCGTGGGCGCCGCGCGGTTGTTCTCTTTCATATGCGTCATCCGCCGACACATAGATTGCGCCGACAAGTCCCGCCAAGCCTCCGGCACGTTTGGAATAACCGCCCGCGAGCGCCAGTTCGCGCGGACCCCATTTCAGGAAGGGGGGTGAGCCGCTCTATCATCTCGTCGATGTTGCATGGGCGGTATGCAACCCGCTTGCGAAGCGGCAGGCGCAGGCGGCATGACGCTAATATTGGAACCGGGCCGGGCGGGTGCGCCGGATGGGAGATGGTGATGACCGACATGATGGCGATCCTGGCGGCGCAGCGGGCGGCGTCGATGGCGGCGATGCCCGAGCCGCTGTCGGTCCGTAAGGACCGACTGAAACGGGCCGCGGCGATGATCCGCGAGTCCGCCACACGGTTCTGCGATGCACTGTCGGAGGATTTCGGTCACCGGAGCCGCGAGCAGTCGATGATCACCGACATCGCCGGATCGATTGCGCCGATCACCCATGCGATCAAGCATCTCGACCGCTGGGCGAAACCGGAGCGGCGCGCGGTGCAGTTTCCGCTAGGGCTGCTCGGCGCGAAGGCCTGGGTCGAATATCAGCCCAAGGGCGTGGTCGGGGTGATCGCGCCGTGGAATTTCCCGGTCAACCTCATCATGGCGCCGCTTGCGGGCATCTTCGCGGCCGGCAACCGCGCGATCGTCAAGACCAGCGAATATACCCCGGTCACGGGTGCGCTGTTCGAGGAGCTCGTCGGGCGGTATTTCGCGGCGGACGAGCTCGCCTTTGTCGGTGGCGGGCCGGAGGTCGGCAAGGCGTTCGCCAGCCTGCCGTTCGACCATCTGCTCTTCACCGGCGCGACAGGGATCGGGCGCCATATCCTCCACGCTGCCGCTGACAATCTCGTCCCCGTGACATTGGAGCTGGGCGGCAAGTCGCCAGTGGTGATCGGTGACGGGACGGATATCGCACGCGCGACGGAGCGGGTGGCGCTTGGCAAGATGCTGAATGCCGGCCAGATCTGTCTCGCGCCCGATTACATGCTGGTCCGCGACGCGGACGAGCCTGCGGTGGTGGCCGGGCTGACCGCAGCGGCGAGCGCGATGTATCCGACATTGCTCGACAACCCGGACTATACGTCGCTGGTCAGCGACCGTCACATGGCGCGGTTGAACGACTGGCTCGACGATGCCCGAACCAAGGGCGCGCGGGTCGAGATCGTCAATCCGGCGGGCGAGGACCTCAGCGGTGCGAACACGCGCAAGATGCCGCTCCACATCGTCCGCGACGCGACCGATGACATGATCGTGATGCAGGAGGAGATCTTCGGCCCGGTCCTGCCGATCCGTCGTTATGACGATATCGACGACGCGATCGGCCAGATCAACCGGCGCGACCGGCCGCTTGCCCTTTATCACTTCGGCAGCGATGCGGGCGAGCGTCGCCGGTTGCTCGATCGAACCGTGTCGGGCGGCGTCAGCCTCGACGACGTGATCCTCCATGTCTCGATGGAGGATCTGCCGTTCGGCGGCATCGGCCCGTCGGGCATGGGCGCCTATCACGGCGCAGACGGGTTCCGTACGTTCAGCCATGCCCGCGCGGTCTTCCGGCAGGCGCGGTTCGACGTCGCCAAACTGGCTGGCCTGAAGCCCCCCTATGGTGCAACCGCGCGCAAGGCCGCCGCGCGGCTGATCGGATGAACCGCGCGTCCAACCGGTCCGCCGCGGCCAGCGGCGGTCAGAAGTCCTTGCGCAGCAGCAGCCCGGCGTAGCGCTGGTCGTCACGCGGGACGAACCGGACCGTCCCTGCGAACGTCCCTGCGGTGAGGAACGACGAATAGGAGGTGTTCGTCAGGTTCTTCACATAGGCGCGCAACTGCCAGCCCGACTGGTCGCTGAGCAGGGCGACGCTCGCATTCCAGATCGCATAGGCGGGCTGCACGGTGCTCGGCGTCTGCGCCAGCGCATATTGCACCTTGCTGCTGAACGTCACGTCGCTCTGCAGTTCGAGTGCTAGGCTGTCGCTGAGCCCGAAGCGGTACGCCGCATTCTCATAGAGCTTGATCTTGGGTGCATAGGGAAGCGGCTGGCCGTCGATGTTGCAGCTCGTCGGCGCGCCGGGCGGGCAGAGGAAATTGCGCACCGTTGCGTCGGTATAGGCGGCCGAGATGTCGAGCGTCAGCCCCTTGGTCGGGCGCAGCGTCACGTCCGCCTCCGCACCGCGCGACCGCACCGAGCCGGCGTTGATCAGGCGGCTGACCTGCGCGCCTGCGACGACGTCGTTGAAGCTGGCCTGATACCCGTCGAAGTTCGTCGTGAATGCAGCCAGGCTGTAGCTCAGCGCGCGGTCCGCGGTGCTGCCCTTCAACCCGACTTCATAGGAGTTCGACGTCTCCGGGCTCAGCGGGACCTCGTCGAGCGGCGTCGTGGCGTTAAGCGACCGCATGTTGAAATACACGTTATACGCGGGCCCCTTGTAGCCGCGCGAATAGGTGAAATAGGTCTGCGCATGATCGCCGAGATCATATTGGAGACCGAGCCGGTAGCTGTCGCCACGCCGATCGAGCCCGTCGCTGGCATTGTGATAGGCGCGCACGCCGGGGCGATCGAGCGCCGCTGCGCCGGTATTGAGGGGATCCGCGCTCGACGTGCGGACATGGTAGAAATCCAGGCTGTCCCAGGTCGAACGATAGCCCGCGATACCACGGAAGCGCTTGGTGAAATTGACGTTGGCCTCGCCGAACAGCGCGAAATTGTCGTTGGTGATGCCGTAGTTCGCGACGCCCGTCGTCGTGCTGCGCGTACCACCAGCGGTGAGCGACGTCAGCGTCCGCTGATAGGTCTCGTCGGTGGTGGCGTGGAGATAATAGGCGCCGAGCACGTAATCGATCAGCCCGCCCTTGGGCGATGTGAGCCGCAGCTCCTCCGAGAACTGCTTGGTGTTCACCCGCCCCGTGTCCTGGCCGGACGGGAAGGCGGTCGAAAGCGCGGCGACGCTGTCATAATCCTGACGTTGCGTGTTTAGCCACTGCCGCCAACCGGTGATCGAGGTGAGGTGATAGTCGCCGAGGGTGAGGTCGCCCGTGAACGAGCCGCCGTAATTCTCGTCGCGGACGTCGGTGATCGTATCGTTGTTCGTGCGGCGGTTACTGGCGTTCGCACGGATGCCGCTTGCCGCAAGCGCGGCAGCCAGGTCGGGCGAATTGGTGACGGTGCCGGTGGGGTAGGCGGTCCGGCTGGTGCTGGCATAGACGCTGGTCGGGGTGGTATCGTGCGAATTGAGATAGTCGCCGATGATTGTGAACTTCAGCGCGTCCGACGGCGTGATCACCAGCTTGCCGCGCGCACCGTAGCGCCGATAGCCGTTGACGTCGTCGTTGCGGGTAACGTTGCGGACATTGCCCTTGAAGTCGTCGTAAAGGCCGCCGATCAGCGCCTGGACCTTGCCGGGCACGATCGCGCCCGAGATGCCGGCCTTGATCCGGTATTCCTCGTCCGACGTGACGCCGGCTTCGCCGAACATCCGGAATTCGTCGGTCGGATTGCGGGTGACGATGTTGACGACGCCCGCCGACGCGTTCTTGCCGAACAACGTACCCTGTGGCCCACGCAGGACCTCGATCCGCTCGACCTCGCCCAGGTCGAGCGTCGACTGGCCGGGGCGGGTGAGGACGACGCCGTCGAGCACGGTCGACACCGACGGCTCGACGCCCGGCGAGGTGGTGATCGTGCCGACGCCGCGAATGAAGATCGTCCGGTCCTTGTTCGACGCACCGCTTCGAAAGCCGACCGCGGGGATCGTCGCGGCGATGTTCTCGACGGTGTTCAACTGGCGTTCGGCAAGCGACTGTCCGCTGACGGCGGTGATCGCGATCGGTACGGACTGAAGGCTTTCGTTGCGAAAGCGCGCGGTGACGACGACGTCTTCGCCGGTGTCGGCGGCAGGCGTCGCCGCCTTGGGCGTCGCGACTGCCGGCGCCGGGGCCGTGTCCTGAGCGAATGCCGGCGTGGCCAGGGTCACAAGCGCGGTGCCGGCCAGCAGCGCCACATGGCGTGGATCGATCATGATATCCCTCCCGAAGATGATGTCGTCTTTTAAATCCCATTCAGCCGATGGGTATATAGATCTGGATGCAGGCGCATCGTATCAGCTTTAGTGCCCCTCGACCGGGCGCAACCGCGGCAGCAGCAGCTGAATCCAGCCGACCGCAAGCAGATAGGAGACGCTGGCGAACAGGAACAGCGGCAGGTAGCCGAGCCCGGCGGTCAGGACGAGGCCGGCGACCTTGGCGATCACCATACCACCGACATTGCCGCTGAACGAGCCGAACGCGGTGACCCGGCCGAGCTTGTCCTGCGGGACGACGTCGGCGATCAGCGCGAACAGGTTGGTCGAGAACGCCTGGTGCGCGGCGAGCGTCAGCGCCATCAGCGCGATCGTGACGGGATAGCTGCCGACGTAAAGCACGAGTGGAACGGGCAGGACGCAGAGCGCGGCGGCGAGCAGGATGCCCTTGCGGACCGCGTTGACGCTGTATCCCAAACTCAGCAACCGGGTCGCCACGCCGCCGCCGAGCAGCGAGCCGACCGCCGCGCCGCCATAGGCGATGGCCAGCGGGACACCGAGCGCGACCCCGCTCAGCCCATATTGGCGGTGGAAGAAGTCGGGCAACCAGAAGAGCATCAGCCACCAGGTCGCGTCGGACAGGATCTTGGCGACCGCGATCGCCCAGGTCTGGCGGTTGCGCAGGATCGGGCCGTATTCGCCGACCGGTGCCGCGGCATCTGCGGCGCCCACGGGCTGCGAGGTGAAGCGCAGGCGACGGGTCGCGATCAGCCAGACCGCCGCCCAGGCTAGCCCGAGCGCACCTGCGACAACGAACGTCCCCCGCCAGCCGACGAGCAGAGCGACCCCCGGTATCGCCAGCGGCGCCAGGATCGCGCCGATGCTGTTGGCAGCATTGGTCGCGCCGAACCCGCTCGACCGCCAGTTCTTGGGCAGCACCGACGCGATCGTCTTGATCCCGGTCGGCGTGCCCATCGCCTCGGTCGCGCCCAGGCTCACGCGGATCATCACGAACTCGGTCATCGATCGCGCCCAGCCATGCGCCATCGCGGCGATGCTCCACGCCGCGACGCCGATCGGGTTCGCCCATTTCACCCCGAGCTTGTCGACGATCCAGCCAGTGAACAGGAACGCGAACGCCGCGCCGCCCTGGAACCAGGCGGCGAGCGTCCCGTAATCATCGTCGCTCCAGCCGAGATCGGCGGCGATCGTCGGCTTGAGCACGGCGATGATCTGGCGGTCGACGAGGTTGAGGATGCCGGCGGTGACGACCAGCGCGAACAGCAATGTGCGGCCACGGGCGCTGAGTTGCGCGACGGTCTTGATGGGCAAAGTCATAGCGGGCGAGCATGGACAAGAGGACGATGGATGCGAGCCAGTTTCTCTTGTCCGCGTCGGTTATTTGATTTCAGTCGGTCTCAGCGGGCAGGCCTGCGTCCTAGACGACCAGGGGACCATGCTCGATCCGCGGCAGCACGTGGCGGGCGAACAGGTCGGCCTCGGCGGCGTGCGGATAGCCCGACAGGATGAACGCATCGATCCCTTCGGCCCGGTAGGCGTTGAGCTTGGCGAGCACCTGGTCCGGATCGCCGACGATCGCGGCCCCGCATCCCGACCGTGCGCGGCCGATCCCGGTCCACAGATTGGCCTCGGCATATCCATCGTCGGATCCCTCGCGCAGTTCGGCCTGGCGACGGACGCCGGCGGACTGCGAATCGAGCGAACGCGCGCGGATTGCCTGACCTTCGGCATCGTCGAGCTTGGACAGCAGACGATCGGCCGCGGCGCGGGCTTCCGCCTCGGTCTCGCGGACGACGACATGGACACGGTAGCCGAAGCGCAGCGCGCGGCCATGGCGTGCGGCGCGAGCGCGCAGGTCGGCGATGATCGCACGGACGCCGTCCATCGTGTCGGGCCACATCAGATAGACGTCGGCATTGGTCGCCGCGGCCTCCCGCGCCGCCTCCGACAGACCACCGAAATAAAGCGCGGGACAGCGCCCTGACACGGTAGTCGTCCGCGGAGGGTCGAGCTTCAGTTTCCAGAAGTCGCCGTCATGGTCGAGCGGCTTGCCGTCGAGCAGCGTGCGCAGGATGTGCATCGCCTCGACCGTGCGGGCGTAGCGTGGCGCGCTTGCGAGCGTCTCGCCGGGCAGGTCGCTGGAGATGATGTTGATCGCCAACCGACCGCCAAGCATCTGGTCGATCGTCGCGATCTGGCGGGCGAGCTGCGGCGGCCAGCTTTCGCCGATCCGTACCGCCATCAGCAGTCGCAATCTCTTGAGCATCGGTGCGATGCCCGCGGCGAACGCGGTCGTGTCGATGCCAAGCGTATAGCCCGAAGGCAGCAGGATGTTGTCGTATCCCGCCGTCTCGGCCTGCATCACGATGTCGCGGCAATGCTCCCAGCTCGATTTCAGCGCGGGGTCGGGGACGCCGAGAAACTCGTAATCATCGTCGCACAGCGCGGAAAACCAGCTGATCTCGCAGGGCGGTAGGCTTGCCGACGGATCGATCATGGCAGCGAGACACCCATGCCGGCCTGCAGCACCGCATACCATTCGCTGCGGGTCCACGCGACCTTGTACGCATCGGCCGAGGCTGCGATCCGCGCGGGGGTCTGCGAGCCGACGATCGGGATGATCCGCGCCGGATGCGCCATGATCCAAGCCAGCGTCGCGGTCGCGGCGTCGACGCCGTAGCGCGCGCCTTGCTCGGCAAGCAGCTTCGCCGCCGGATGATCGCCCTGCGCCAGCCGGCCCCCGCCAAGCGGCGACCACGCCATCACCGCGACGTCGTGCGTCATCGCCTGATCGAGCGTGCCATCGAACAGGGGCGCGGTCTGGAGCGGCGAAAACTCGGGCTGGGTGCTGACGATCGGCTGGCCGAGAAACGCCTGCAACGCGGCGAATTCGTGGACGCTGTAGTTCGAGACGCCGATGCTGCGCACCTTGCCTGCGTCGACCATGCGCGTCAGCGCCTCGGCGACCTCCTGCGGATGGGTCATAAAATCGCGGCGGTGGATCTGGTACAGGTCGACCTGCTCGATCGCCATCCGCGTCAGCGACGCGTCGAGGGCGTCGGCCAGATACTCTGCACTGGAATTATACGGGATGCCGGGACGGATGCCCGCCTTGGTCGCGATCACCATCTTTGCGCGCAGGCTGCGGTCC
The DNA here is from genome assembly GCF_000733135.1 of Sphingomonas sp. FUKUSWIS1. Classification (NCBI taxonomy): domain Bacteria; kingdom Pseudomonadati; phylum Pseudomonadota; class Alphaproteobacteria; order Sphingomonadales; family Sphingomonadaceae; genus Sphingomonas; species Sphingomonas sp. FUKUSWIS1. The sequence goes on along the minus strand of NZ_JPJC01000141.1, from coordinate 13,289 downwards.
TCGGCCAGCGCGCGCCCGAACAGCGCCTCTGCCGAGCCGAAGCCCGCCGGGACGTCGCAGCCATAGATGTCGGCGGTGTCGAAGAAGTTGATCCCCGCACCCAGCGCCGCGTCGATCATCGCGTGGACCGGCGCGGTTTCTCCGGCCAGCCGCCACATGCCCCAGGCTATCGGCGAAACAAGGATTTCGCTCTTGCCGAGCGGGCGAAGGTCGTTGGAAAGGCGGATCGTCGTCATGCCGACGGCTCATGGCATAGGGATAGACAGCTTGGTAGCCACGATCAGATACGGTGTCGTCGGAACGGGCATGATGGGCGTCGAACACATTCGCAACCTGGCGATCCTCCCCGGTGCGGAGGTAGTCGCGATCGCGGATCCGGTCGCGACCTCGATCGACTGGGCGACCGAGGCGCTCGGCGACCAGGCCGATGGCGTCGCGCGGTTCGACTCGGTCGAGTCGTTTGCGAAGCGCGCCGATGTCGATGCGATCGTCATCGCGTCGCCGAACAACACCCACCGCGATGTGCTCGAGCAGCTATTCGCGATGGACGCCGCGATCCTGTGCGAGAAACCGCTGGCGACGACGATCGACGATGCGCGGTGGATCGTCGAGCGTGCCGCCGCACACGCCAAGCCGTTCTGGACCGGTATGGAGTATCGTTTCATGCCGCCTGCAGCCGCCTTTATCGAGCAGGTCCAGGCGGGCCGGGTCGGCCGGCTGCAGATGCTCTCGATCCGCGAGCACCGCTTTCCCTTCCTGCCCAAGGTCGGCGACTGGAACCGGTTTGCCCGGAACACCGGCGGGACGATGGTGGAGAAATGCTGTCACTTCTTCGATCTGATGCGGCTGATCGTCGGGTCGGAAGCGGTGCGAGTCCATTGCTCGGGCGCGATGGACTTGAACCATCTCGACGAACTTTATGACGGCGAGCGCCCGGACATCATCGACAACAGCTATACGACGGTCGATTTCGCGAACGGCGTGCGGGCGATGCTCGATCTCAGCATGTTCGCCGATGGTGCGGAGAATCAGGAGGAGATGTCGGCGACGGGCGATGCGGCGCGGCTTGACGTGCTAATTCCTGCAGGCGAGCTCGTCTATTCGCCACGGGTCGGATTTCTCAACCCCAAGGCGGTCGAGCGCAGCCATGTCTCGGTCGATCCGGCGGCCCGGGCCGCGGGCTCGCACGAAGGCGCAACCTATTATCAGCACGCCGCTTTTGCCGCCGCCGTGCGCGGCGAGGGACCGGTACAGGTCACCGCGGAAGACGGCTTGCGCGCGGTCGCGATCGGTACCGCGGCGGAGATCAGCGCGCGCGAGCACCGGGTCGTGACGATGGCGGAACTGGGCGTCTGACCCTTTGGCGGGGTTGCGCGCCATCCGCCGGGCGCGCACAGGCTGTGGCGAAATCACGCCCAGGAGGTCGATATGCCCGTGAAGGTCATTGCGTTCGTTTCCGTCAAGCCCGGCCATGAGGAGGCGTTCATCGACGCCGCCCGCATCTGCGCCGCGGCGTCGCGGAATGAACCGGGGGTGCTCCACTACGATCTGTGGCGCGAGGCCGATGGCGACCGGCGCTTCGTGTTCAACGAGCTGTATGTCGACGATGCCGCGGTTCAGGCGCACATGGCGTCCGACCATTTCAAGGCACTGGGCGTGGCCTCGCGCGATCTCGCCGCCGCGCGTCCGACGATCATCGCGACGCATCCGGTCGACGTTGCAGGCTGAGGCAACACCGCGGCCGCGACGCGCGCATCCGTGAGGGGCTGACGCGCGCCGTCTGCGGCGAGCACCCGCGATGGTCGTGACGTTTTCTCTTACGGTATAGGCGACGGATGGACACGCAGGGTCTGGAGGCCGTCTTCCTCGCCAACCGCGATACGCTGCTCCGCTTTCTGTCGGCGCATGGCGCGGGGGATGCGGCGGAAGACCTTTTGCACGAGCTCTGGATCCGCGTGCGAACGCCGCGCGGCGGGCCGATCGCCGCGCCGCTGGCCTATCTGTATCGCGCGGCGCACAATCTCATGCTCGACCGTCATCGCGCGGTCCGGCAGGCCGCCCGACGCGACAATGACTGGAGCGACGCGGTCGGCGCCACGGTCGCGGGCCAGTCCGATGCGCCATCGGGTGAGCGCGTGCTGATCGCGCGCGAAGAGGCGCGGATGGCGGCGCGCGCGCTGGAGGCGGTCGGTGAACGCGCCGCGGCGGTGTTTCGCCGCCACCGGATCGACGGGGTCGCGCAACGTGCGATCGCGGACGAGATGGGCGTGAGCCTCAGCACCGTCGAAAGTGATCTGCGGCGAGCCTATCGTGCGATGATCGCGTTGAAAGGGCGGCTCGATGAGGTTTGAGGCGAACGTCTCCGTCAAGCCAGTCAGGAGGCCATGATGGCGCAGGACGACACCGCATTGGACGCACAGGCGCTCGACTGGATCGTGCGGACGGGCGATCCCGCATTCGACGACTGGCCCGGCTTCATGGCGTGGATGGAGGCGGACCCGACGCATGCCCCGCGCTATCATGCGCTGAACGCCGCAATCGATGATGGCGTCGCACTGGCGCGCGCACCGCAGGGGGGGGCGGTGGCGCCGCCGATGGCCAGCCCGTCACGACGCGCGCCGCAGCGGATAGGACGGTGGGCCGGCGGGGCGATCGCCGCATCGCTGGCGGTCGTCGCCGGCCTTTCGGTCTATGAGCGCCGCCCCCAACCCTATGCCGTCGAGGCGGCGCCGGGGGCCGCGCGGACGATCCTCCTCGCTGAGGGAAGCCGGATCATGCTCGCCGGCGGGTCCCTCGTGACGATCGATCGACGTGATGCGCGCATCGCGACGCTTGATCGTGGCGAGGCGATGTTCGTCGTCGCGCATGATGCGGCGGATCCGTTCGAGGTCCGGGTCGGCGAGACGCGCCTGGTCGATGTCGGCACGACCTTCGACGTCAAGCGGACCAGCGACGGCATGCGCGTTGCCGTGTCCGAAGGTGCGGTCGACTACGATCCGGGTCCGAACGCGATCCGGATGACGGCGGGGCAGGGTGTGGTGGCCACGCGCGGCGGTGTGATGCGGATCACGGTCGATGCCACGGCGGTCGGATCGTGGCGCGAGGGGCGGCTGGCGTTCGAAAATGCGCCGATGACCGAAGTCGCGGACGATCTGTCGCGAACGCTGGGCATCACGATCGCGGTGGCACCGGAGATCGCCGATCGCCGCGTCCGTGCGACGATCGCCACGGCCGGGCTCGCGCGTGACCCCATGCCGCTCGCCGCACTGCTCGACGTGACGATGCGGCGGTCCGCACAGGGTTGGACGATGTCGGCACGGTGATTCGGGGGGGCGTGGTCTTCGTCGTCGCGGTGGCGATCGCCGGGCTGACCGCTGCGTCGGCTGCGGCGGGGCCGGTATCGCTCGACCTGCGCGCGGGCCGTCTGGGCGATTCCGTCATGGCACTGGGGCGGCAGGCGGGGGTCAGCATCGCCGTCGACGACCCGGTTCTGTGGGCACGACCCGTCCCCGCGATCCGGGGCCGCTTTACGGCCCGGCAGGCGCTCGCAAAGCTCGCACGGTCGACGGGGTCGACGATACGGTCCGCAGGGGCCGGGGGGTGGCGTCTGGTCGCGCGCGCCGCGCCGCCACCTGCGGCACAGCGCCGTCTGCCGCCGGGCACCGCCCATGCCGCGGTTACGACCATCGCAGGGGCCGATATCATCGTCGCCGCCAGCAAGCGGGACACCCGGCTGCGCGATTTCGCCGGGCAGGTCGCGCATCTCGACGGAATCGACCTGGCGCTTGGCGGCGCGGGGGGCAGCGACGCGGTGCTGGCGCGGCTGGCGAGCGTGTCGTCGACGCATCTCGGTGCGGGGCGCAACAAGCTGTTCATTCGCGGCATTGCGGATTCGAGCTTCACCGGCCCGACGCAGACGACCGTCGGCCAGTATCTCGGCGACATCCGGCTCAGCTACAACGCGCCCGATCCCGACCTGCGGCTCTACGATATCGCGTCGGTCGAGGTGCTCGAGGGGCCACAGGGCACCCTCTACGGCGCAGGGTCGCTTGGCGGCATCATCCGCACGGTCCCCAACGCGCCGGTGATCGACGACACGACGGCCGCCATCGCGACGGGCGTGTCCGCGACGACGCATGGCGACCCCGGCGGCGACATCGGCGCGACGCTCAACCTGCCTGTGATGGAGGGCCGGATGGCGCTGCGTATCGTGGGCTATGCGGTGACGGAGGGCGGGTATATCGACAACCCGACGCTCGGGCAGAGCGACGTGAACCGCACCAGCATCGCCGGAGGGCGGGGTACGCTGCGTGTCGATCTGGGGCGCAACTGGACGCTCGATCTGGGCGGCGTGTACCAGCGGACCCGCGGCGACGACAGCCAATATACCGATCGCGACGCGCCGCCCCGCACGCGGAACAGTGCCGTCGTACAGGGCTTCGGTGCGGACTACCGGATGGGCGATCTGGTCGTGTCGGGCACGCTTGGCGGCCTGATGCTGCGATCGTCGACGGCGATCGTCGGGCAGACGCTGACGGAACGCTATGACGCCACCATGGTGAACGGCGATCCGCGGCTGTTCGTGCAGCGCAACGCGACCGCGATGCTGACCAACGAGACCCGGCTGTGGCGGCCGATGCGCGCCGGCTTCGGCTGGGTGGTGGGCGGCAGCTTCACGCACAACCGGACGCGGCTGTCGCGCGCACTCGGCGCAGTCGAGGCACCGGTGCCCGTGACGGGCGTTACCAACCGGATCGACGAGGCGACGCTCTATGGCGAGGCCAGCGTCGCGCTGTTCCCCGGATTGATCGCGACCGGCGGCGCGCGCGTGACACGGGCCGCGCTGTCGGGAACGGGCCAGGATCTGGCGGAGGCCCTCGCTCCGGTCGCGCTCGCGCGTGCGCAGGTGACCGCCAGTCGTCGTGAAACGAGCCTGTTGCCGTCCGGATCGCTGATCGCAACCGTGCTGCCGCGGCTGTCGCTCTATGCCCGGTACCAGCAGGGGTTCCGGCCCGGCGGGCTCGCGATCGAGAGCGACTTCGTCCGGCGGTTCCGCAACGACCGGGTCCGCACGATCGAAAGCGGCATACGGTTCGGGCAGAGCGGGATCGACGCGGTATCCGTGTCGGCCGGGCTGTCACATACGCTCTGGGACGATATTCAGGCGGACTTCATCGACGGGTCGGGGCTACCGAGCACTGCCAATATCGGCAACGGCCGGATCTGGTCGGCAAGCGCGGCGGCCGCCTGGCGACCGGTCGCCGGGCTCACGATCGACGCCGGGCTGACCTATAACGACAGCCGGGTGACCGAACCCAGCCAGGCCTATGCCCTGGCGTTCGCGCGGATGAGCCAGGTTCCCAATATCGCCCGGTTCGCAGGGCGGTTGGGGCTCGACTATAGCCGGCCGCTCTGCGGTGACCTCGACCTGCGGGTCTACGGCTGGGCGCGCTATGTCGGCCGCTCCCGGCTCGGTATCGGCCCGGTGCTCGGGGAGGAGCAGGGCGATTATCTCGACACCGCGCTGACAATGCGGGTCGGCCGGCCGACACTGGGTCTGACGCTCGGCGTGACCAATTTGACGGATGGCACCGGCAATCGCTTCGCGCTTGGCACGCCGTTCCAGATCGGCAGCGGCCAGATCACGCCATTGCGGCCTCGCACGTTGCGCCTGGGGATAGACGCGGCATTCTGAAAAGCTGCGCAGCCCGGCAAGGCTGCGCGGCAATGGTTCCGTCCTGTGTTCGAAACATATTCGAAAAGGGACCTGGTTCATGCGTCGTATCCTGCTTGCCTCTACCTGCCTGATGGCGGTCGTTCCGGCCCATGCGCAGACCACGATCGAGACCAAGCGCACCGATGCGGTGCGGACCTCGACCGTGAAGGCCGGGGCGCCGGATGCGATCCGGATCACGACGGCGGGATCGGTGACCCCTGCCGGCGGCACGGCGGTGACGATCGACAGCGTGCATGCCGTCACCAACGAAGGCACCGTCCAGGTCACCAATGCGGACAATGCCACGGGCATTCTCGCGGTTGCGGGGACCGGCGGCGGTATCACGAACAGCGGCAAGATCATCGTCGACGAGACCTATGAGGCGACCGACGTCGACAAGGATGGCGATCTCGACGGCCCCTTCGCTGCGGGCAGCGGCCGGACCGGCATCCGCACCGCAGGCGCCTATAGCGGTGCCATCACCAATACGGGCGCGATCACGGTCGAAGGGAACGAGTCCGCAGGGATCTGGCTCGGCGGCCCGCTGTCCGGCGCGCTCAAGACCGAGGGCACGATTGCGGTGACGGGAACGAACGTCGTCGGCGTGCGGACGAGCGACATCACCGGCAACGTCCGGCTTGCCGGGACGGTGGCGGCGATCGGGCAGGGAGCCGTGGCGGTCCGGCTCGATGGCGCGATCACCGGTGCGCTGGTGGTGCAGGGGGCGCTCGGCGCGACGGGCTACCGCACCACCACCGCGCCGGCGGATCCGTCGAAGCTTGATGCCGACGACCTGTTGCAGGGCGGATCGGCGCTGGTCGTCGCGGGCAACGTGTCGGGCGGGATCGTCTTCGCGGTGCCGCCAAAGGATGCCAGCACGACCGACAATGACGAGGACAAGGACGGGATCGACGACAGCAAGGAAGGATCGGCGTCGGTGACCGCCTATGGCGCGGCGCCCGCGGTCCAGATCGGGTCGGCGACCAATGCGGTCGCGATCGGCGCAGTCGCGGGTAGCGGCACGAATTTCGGCCTGATCGTCGATGGCGGCATCGGTGGCAGCGGTGTCTATGCGGGTGTCACCGCGACCGGCCTGTCGATCGGCGGCCTTGGTGGCAGCGTGTCGATCGTCAACGGGATTGCGGTCAACGGCACGGTCCAGGCGCAGGCCAACGGGGCGAGTGCGACCGCGATCCGGATCGGCAGCGGCACGACGACGCCCGAACTTCGCAATGCCGGAACGATCGCGGCGGCAGGCGGCGGTACGACCGCGTCGCTGTCGAGCGCGGTCCTCGTCGAGGCGGGCGCGACGGTCGGCACGATCCGCAACAGCGGGACGATCAAGGCGAGCGCACAGGCCGCCGATGGCAGCGCCACCGCGATCCTCGACCGGTCCGGCCGGGTGACGCTGGTGGAGAATAGCGGGGCGATCACCGCAAGCGGTGCACTCGCGACGTCGGAGCGCAACGTCGCGATCGACCTGTCTGCAACGACGGCGGGCGCCACCGTCCGCCAAACCGCGGTCGCGGCGGGCGTCACGGCGCCGAGCATCGTCGGCGACGTCCGCTTCGGTACGGGGAACGACGTGTTCGAGATCGCCGATGGCACCGTGTCGGGCACGACCCGGTTCGGCGGCGGCGCGAACCGTCTCGCGCTGTCGGGCGACGCAGCCTATGCGGGGGCGGCGCTCTTCGGCACCGGCAACGACACGATGGCACTTGCCGGGACGGCGGTGTTCAGCGGCGCGGCGGATTTCGGTGGCGGGGCGGACACGCTGACCATCGGCGGGACATCGCGCTTTTCGGGCACGCTCGCGAACAGCGGCGGGCTGGCGGTGACGGTCGCAGGCGGTACGCTCGACCTGACCAAGGCGGCAACGATCGCGTCGCTGGCGATGGGTTCGGGCAGCGTGCTGGCGGTGACGCTGGACAAGACCGGGGGGACGGGGACGTCGATCACCGTCGCCGGGGTGGCATCGTTCGAGAAGGACACCAAGCTCGCGCTCAAGCTCGCCAGCATCACCGGTGCGGAAGGACGGTACACGGTCCTGCGTGCGGGGAGCCTGACCGGCGCGGCAAACCTGACCGCCTCGACCACGCTGTTGCCGTTCCTTTACAAGGGTAATGTCGCGACGGGCACGGGCAACGACGTTGCGATTGACATCGTCCGCAAGACGACGGTCGAACTCGGCCTCAACCGCTCGCAGACTTCCGCCTACAATGCGGTCTATGCGGCGCTCGGTACTGACGCCAAGGTCGGCCAGGCGTTCCTGAACATCAATGACGGCGACGCATTTCGCGGATCGCTGCGCCAAATGCTTCCGGATCATGCCGGCGGGACGTTCGAGACCGTGACGATGGGCTCGCGCGCGACCGCCCGGGTGATCGCCGACCCGCACGGCCCGTTCAAGGACGAGGGGCAGTGGGGCTATTGGGTCAGCCAGGTCGGCTGGGGCACGTCGAAGAGCATCGGCGATACCGGCGGCTATGACGTGACCGGCTGGGGCGTCTCCGGCGGGGCCGAATACAAGACCGGGCTGGGCAATATCGGTGCCTCGCTCGCCTATCTCAGCGGTCGCGATGCCGATGAGGGGACCAGCAACGAAGTCAGTTCCAATCAGTATGAGCTCGCGGCCTATTGGCGTGGGCACTGGGGCGGGCTGAACGCCAATGCCCGCGCCTCGGGTGCACGGATCGGGTTCGACGGCGTGCGGCGATTTGCCGGCACCGCGGGGACCGAGGCGGTCCAGCGCGTGTCGAGCGCGGACTGGAACGGCACGCTCTACTCGGCGTCGGGCGGCCTGTCCTATGATGCCGATCTGGGCAATATCTCGTTCCGGCCGATCATCGCGGTCGATTATTACAAGCTGAAGGAGGACGGCTATAGCGAAACCGGGGGCGGCACCGCGATCGATCTGGTCGTCCAGTCGCGCAGCAGCGACGAACTGGCGGTCACCGGCAGCGCGGCGCTGGGTCTCGATCTCGGCGGGCAGAACCAGGACGCAGGCTGGTTCCGCTTTGAGCTCGAGGGCGGGCGGCGCGAACTCGTTGGCGGGGGGCTGGGTGCGACGACCGCGGCCTTTGCCGGCGGGACCGCGTTCACGCTGACACCCGAGGAGCGGACAAGCGGCTGGGTCGGCAAGCTGCGCGCGGTCGGGGGCAATGCGGCGTTCCGCTTCGGCGGCGAATTCAACGCCGAGGAGCAGCAGGGCCGCGCCGCATTGTCGCTGCGCGCAAGCCTGCAGATCGGGTTGTAACGACGGAAGACTGGTCTGCCCGCGTCAGCGCGGTGCGGACCAGTCCCCGGACTTGCCGCCGCGCTTCTCGAGCAGGCGGATCCCGTCGATCTCCATCGCCTTGTCGATCGCCTTGGCCATGTCGTAGACGGTGAGCAGCGCGACCCCGACCGCGGTGAGCGCCTCCATCTCGACGCCGGTCTTGCCGTCGGTCGCGACGGTCGCGGTCGCGGTGACGCCGCTGGCGTCGACGTCGAGGTCGAGCGTGATCTTGGTCAGCGGCAGCGGGTGGCAGAGCGGAATCAGGTCGCTGGTCCGCTTGGCGGCCATGATCCCCGCGACGCGGGCGACGGCGATGACGTCGCCCTTCTTGGCCGAGCCCTCGGCGATCGCGCGCGCGGCCTCGGCCGACATGGTGATCCGGCCGGTCGCGACCGCCTCGCGTGCGGTCGGCGTCTTGCCGCCGACATCGACCATCCGCGCGGCACCCGCCGCATCGACATGCGTCAGCTGGCTCATCCGACCAGTGCCCGCGTCGCGGCCTCGACATCGTCCTGGCGCATCAGCGCCTCGCCGATCAGGAAACACCGGATCCCGCGCTCGGCCATCGCGTCGAGGTCGGCGCGCGTCGTCAGCCCGCTTTCGGCGACGAACGTGCAGTCGCGCGGTGCCTTGTCGACCAGGTCGTAGGTCCGTTGGAAGTCGACGGTGAAGTCGCGCAGGTCGCGGTTGTTGACCCCGATCAGCCGCGACTTGAGCTTGAGCGCGCGATCGAGTTCGTGCGCGTCGTGGATCTCGACGAGCACGTCCATGCCGCATTCGAGCGCTGAGGCCTCGATCTCCGCCATCTGAATATCGTCGAGCGCGGCGACGATGATCAGGATCGCGTCGGCGCCGATCGCGCGCGCCTCGGTCGCCTGCCACGGGTCGACCATGAAGTCCTTGCGCAGGACCGGGATCGACACGGCGTCGCGCGCGGCGGACAGATAGGCGTCAGCGCCCTGGAACCATTTTTCGTCGGTCAGCACCGAGAGGCAGGCGGCACCGCCCGCCTCATAGGCGCGGGCATGCGCGGGGGGATCGAAATCGGCGCGGATCAGCCCCTTGGACGGGCTTGCCTTCTTGACCTCGGCGACCAAGGCATAGCCGGACTTCGCATCGAGCGCGGCGCGGAAGCCGCGCGGCGCGGACATGCGGGCGATGCCGGCATCGATGTCCGACAACGAGGTGGTGGCCTTGCGCGCGGCGACTTCGGCGCGCTTGGTCTCGAGGATACGGTCGAGCATGGTCATGTCAGTAGGCGATCCAGCGGTCGAGCAGCGCGTCGGCGCTGCCGGTGTCCAGGGCGGTGGCGGCGAACGCCGCGCCAGCGACAAGGGTGGGGACGGTCCCGGCGACCATCAAGGCCGCGGCGGCGTTGAGCAGGACGGCGTCACGATAGGCACCCGCCTCGCCCTTCAGCAGGCGGCGGAGCGCCCCTGCATTATAGGCGGCATCACCGCCGCGAATTGCCGTGATCGCATGCCGCGGCAACGCTGCATCGTCGGGCGTGACGCGCGCGGGAAGCACGACGTTGCCGATGGACGCAACGACGCTGGGGCCCGCGCCGGACAGTTCGTCGAGCCCTTCCTCGCCGGAGACGACGAGTGCGGCCTGGGTACCGAGCTGGGCGAGGGCATCGGCGTAGAGCGGGACATAATCGGGCCGCGCGATGCCGATGAGCTGACGCGTCGTTCGCGCGGGATTGGCGAGCGGCCCCATCAGGTTGAATATCGTCCGCCTGGCGATACGCTGACGGATCGGGGTGATCCGCTTCATCGCCGGATGGTGATTGGCGGCGAACAGGAAGGCGATGCCGATGTCGCGCAGGCTGGCCTCGGCCGTCGCACCCGCGCGGTCCATGTCGAGGCCGAGGACTTCGAGCGTGTCGGCGGCGCCGGCCTTGCTCGAGGCGGCACGGTTGCCATGCTTGGCAACCGGCACGCCGCAGGCCGAGACGACGAGTGCGACGGCGGTCGAGACGTTGAGCGTATGGTGGCCATCGCCGCCGGTGCCGCAGACGTCGATCGCGCCCGGCGGCGCATCGATCGGGATCATCCGCTCACGCAGCGCACGCGCGGCCTCGGCGATCTCGATACTAGTTTCGCCACGCTCGGACATGGCGATCAGGAATGCGGCGATCGCGTCCTCGCTGGCGCGCGCGTCGAGGATGCCGGCAAACGCCTCGCGCGCGGTCTCGCGCAACAGCGGCGTCGTCGGATCTGGCAGGAGCACGGTGGTCGTCATCGATCGAGCCCCTCGCGCAGGCGGTCGGGCAGCTGATGCGAAATCCCCGCCAGCGTCAGGAAATTGGCGAGCATCGCGTGGCCGTGTTCGGTCGCGATGCTCTCTGGATGGAACTGCACCCCGTGGATCGGCAGCGTCGCGTGGCGGAACCCCATCACGCTGCCATCCTGCGCGGTCGCGTTTACGACCAGCGCATCGGGGACCGCGTTGACGATCAGCGAGTGATAGCGCGTCGCGATAAACGGCGAAGGGAGGCCGGCATAGAGGCCGGTGTCGTCATGGACGACCGGCGACGTCTTGCCGTGCATCAGCCCGCCACGTTCGACCTTGCCGCCGAAATGCTGCCCGATCGCCTGATGGCCGAGGCAGACGCCGAGCAGCGGCCTGCCGGCATCCGCGCAGGCGGCGACGAGGTCGAGGCTGACGCCCGCTTCGGTCGGCGTGCAGGGGCCGGGGGAAATGAGAAACGCCTCCGCGCCGGACGACAGGGCCTGTCCAGCGGAGATCGCATCGTTGCGGACGACCTCCACCTCGACACCCAGTTCCATCAGATAATGGACGAGGTTCCAGGTGAAGCTGTCGTAATTGTCGACGACCAGGATCATGCGTTCGCCATAGACGAAGTCGAAGACGGTGCAACGGGGATGCGCATCGGGCGACGCTGCACATTATGTCGGCCATAATCGGTGCAGGGCAAAGCGCGGGGCATGCTATTCAGCACGGAGCAACCTGCGGCGGCAGACGTTGTGCGTATGCAAGGAGTTTTCTACCAATGTTCCGTCTCACCGTCCTCGCCGCGCTGATCGCGCTTCCCGCCCTCGCTTCGGCGCAGGAGCAGACGGCCGAACAAGGCCAGCCCCCGCAGCGCATCCGCAGCGTCACGCTGGGGGCTGGGCAGAAGTGCCCGACATCGACCAATGGCGAGATCGTCGTCTGTTCGACACTCGACCAACCCTATCGTATCCCCAAGGAACTGCGCGATACCGCACCGATCGCCGCGCAGAACCAGAGCTGGGTCAACCGGGCTGCAACCGTCGATCAGGTCGGCCGCGTCGCGGGCGGGCTGCCGGACACCTGTTCGCCGGTCGGTACGGGCGGACAGTCGGGATGCGCGCTCGCACGGGCCCGTGCCTATTCGGCCGAGCGTCGTGCGCAGGCTGCGGGGCAGGCGATCGATCCCTGACGCCACAGCGAGCTCTATCCGGATCCTGAGCCGCGGTCGTCACCTGACGCCCGCGGCCTTTTACTGTGTTTGTCGAACGATGGCGGGATTACTGCCCGTAGGACGTCCCGCCGGCGCGCGCGACCGCTTCGCGGGCGGCGGCGAGGATCGCCCCGGCCTTGGCCTCGCATTCGCGCTGTTCGGACACGGGATCGCTGTCGGCGACGATTCCCGCCCCCGCCTGTGCATGGATCATCCCGTCCTTCACCACGGCGGTCCGCAACACGATGCACGAGTCCATCGATCCGTCGGGGGAGAAATAGCCGACGCCGCCGGCATAGGCGCCCCGCCGTTCGGGTTCGAGTTCGGCAATGATCTGGCACGCCCGGACTTTTGGTGCGCCGCTGACCGTGCCGGCGGGGAACCCCGCGAACAACGCATCGAGCGCGTCGCTGCCGGGCGCGAGCGACCCGACGACGTTCGAGACGATGTGCATGACGTGGCTGTAGAATTCGACGCCATAGCTTGCCGTGACGCGGACCGAACCCGGCGCCGATGCCCGTCCGACATCGTTGCGGCCGAGGTCGAGCAGCATCAGATGCTCGGCGCGTTCTTTCGGGTCGGCGAGCAGGCTGGTCCGGTTCGCCTCGTCCTCCGCAGCACTGCGGCCCCGCGGGCGGGTCCCGGCGATCGGGCGGATCGTCACCTCGTCGTCGCGAACGCGGACGAGGATCTCGGGTGAGGATCCGATCAGCGCGAAGCCGGGAAGATCGAGGTGATAGAGGAAAGGCGACGGATTGATCCGCCGGAGCGAGCGATAGAGCTCGAACGGCGGGAGCGTGAACGGCGTGCTGAAACGCTGGGCAAGGACGACCTGAAAGATGTCGCCC
>NZ_JPJC01000140.1:6288-12179 GCF_000733135.1 Sphingomonas sp. FUKUSWIS1 | reverse complement strand
ACCACCCGCCCCTGACGCAGGCCCTGTGGTGGGAATCGCTGACCGCCGCCGCGATCCAGCGCGCCTGGACGCTCAATGTCGGGCAACGCAGTGCCAAACAGCGAATCGCACATCTGTTGTGCGAGCTATATCTGCGAATGGACCGGGTTGGGCTGGTGCAGGACGGCAGCTGTGCGCTGCCGTTGACCCAGTTTCATCTGGGGGATGCCTGTGCGCTGACGTCCATCCACACCAATCGTGCGCTTCAAGAGCTGCGCCGTGACGGCTTGCTGTCGCTCGAGGCCCGACGCCTGACGATCCACGACTGGCCGGCGCTGGTCGATCTGGCCGCGTTCGACCCCGCCTATCTCCAACTGTCCAAAGAGCCTGGCACGTCCGGCGATCGTGCGGCCCTTGGCTAAATAGCGACCCGGGTGGCGGTCGGCTTCTTCATAGAGGTCCAGCAAAGGCGGGGTTGCCGCTCCGGCGCGCCACGCCACCCCGTTAAGCCATGAACGCCCGCTCGCCACAGAGCCGTCTGCAGACAGGCGGTCTCCGGGCGAGCGAGACTCGACGCGGCCTATTTAACGGCCGCCAGACCTACAGGCGGAAGGACAGCGACGCGACATAGGTCCGCCCGTTCTTGTAGAAAGCCGTGGGCCGATCGGGCGTCGCGTTATACTGGCGATAGGTCTCGTCGAGCAGGTTCTGCGCGTTGAGCGACAGCGTGACCTGCTTGGTCAGGTTGAACCCTGCCGACAGATCAAGCTGGTTATACGCGGCGACCATTTCGCGCGAGCCGAGACGGCCAATCGTGCGGAAATATTTCGTCCGGTAATTGTAGCTCAACCGCGCCTGGAACGGTCCGCTTTCGAAATAGGGGATCACGTTGACGGTGTGCTTCGACAGATAGGGAAGGTTGAGATCGGCACCCGACGCGTCGGTCGAGGAGGTCGTGCTGTCCTGATAAGTATAATTCGCCTGGAGCCCGAACCCGCCCCATATCTCGCTCTGCCCGGACACGAGTATGCCGTTCACCTTCGCCTTACCACCGTTGATCGGCTGCGAAACGCTGTAATTGTTCTCCAGCCGCCCGGTCAGCGAATTGAACAGCGTCACCCCCTCGGTCCGGGTCGTGATGATGTAGTTGCTGATGTCGCGACGGAAGGCCTCGACCGCGAGCAGGCTGCCCGGACGCGGGTAGAATTCCGCGGTCAGCTCGTAATTGGTCGACTCATACGGCTTCAGATTGGGATTGCCGCCACCCGCATCGCGCGTCGTATCGTTTTGCGAGATCGATGCCGCCAGATCCTGATAGCGTGGCCGCGAGATCACCTTGGCGACCGCACCGCGGAAGATGAGCGACGAACTCGCCTCATAGGCGATATTGAAGCTCGGCAGGAACTTCAGATAGTCGGTCGATGTCGTCGTCGGGGTCGGCACGGGGTTGGGGTTGGCCGCGGTCGACAGCGTCAGCGCATAGTCCGAAACGTCCTTGGTATAGACCAGCCGGCCACCGATATTGCCGCGAAAGCCGCTCTGCTCGAAATTGAGCTGCGCATAGCTCGCCGCGACGGTTTCCTTGACCCGGGTCGACGCGCCGATCTTGCGGATCAGCGGCGAATTGATCGCATTCGCCAGGATATCGATCACCGACTGTTCGGACAGGTTCAGATACTGCGTCGCGTTGCCCAACCCGCCGCTGCCGCTGAATGTGCCGTCCGGAGTCGACGCGGTCGGCACGTTGAGCTGCGATGCAAGCTGCGACGTGGTGAGATAGGTGTTGATGCCGCGACCGTCGATGCGGTTGACATGGTCGGTGACGCGTGCGCCGAGCATCAGTTGCGTGAACGGCCCGAACGACACCGGGATCGTCGCATCATAGCCGCCGAAGATGTCGCGATCGGTCGTCACGCTGTAATCGAGCCCGCCGATCTGCGCCGCGTTCAGCTGCGTGCCGCCGACCAGCACCGGGCTGCCCTCGATCTGTGCCGGATTGTTGTTCGGGTTGGTGAAGTAGTTTGCAGGGTTGGTCGGATCGCCGGTGAAATTGACCGTCGCCGTATCGTTGGTGAAGGCATAGCTGAATGGCAGTCTGGTCTGCACGTTGAACAGATATTCGGGATTGCGCCCGCCCCTCGCCCGGCTCCAGCCACCCGCGAACGACACCTTGGCGCCGTCATCGCCTTCCCAATCCGCAAACAGGTTGAGATTGTCGGTGGTCAGCTTGGTCTTGCGGACGAGCGTGTCGAGCTGCGCACTCTGGCTCGTCGCGGCACCGAAGGTCGCGGCGTTGACGACCCCGTTGCTGATATTGGCCGACTGCAGCACGTTGCCCGTCCAGGCCCCGGGAATGGTGTACATCGACTGGCTGTAATTGTCGTAATTGCCGTTGATGTGCAGGCCGTTGAGCGTCAGCGTCAGCTCCGAGCTGGGGCGGTACTGAACGGTGCCGGACACGCTCTTGCGCTCGCGCGTCTGCTGGAAATAGGCATAGTTGATGCCGAACGGCGAAGCGGCCTTGTAGAGATCCGCAATTGTTCCGCCGGTGATGGTCGCACCCGGGCTCTTCAGGCTGAGCGTGCCGTCCTGCGCGCGGTTGACGAACGGGCTGTTATAGGTGCCGTCCGCATTCGCCGCGGCATTGTCATAGCCGAAGAATTCCACGCCGGCGCGCGTCAGGCTCTGCTTGTCATAGGTCGCGGCGACCAGCACACCGAACGTCTCCGCATCATTCTTCCAGCTGTACAGCCCCGAGCCGCGGACATTGCCCTTGTCCGAACGGTCGTTGTACGAATAGCCGCCCGACGCGAAAATCGAATTGGCCTTGAGCTCGAGCGGCCGGCGGGTGCGGACGATGACGGTGCCGCCAAGGCTACCCTCCTCGATCCGCGGCTCGGGCGACTTGTACACCTCCAGCCGGTCGACGAGTTCGGGCGCGAGCAACGAATAGTTGAAGGTGCGGCTCGAAGGGTCATTGTCGTTGCCGCCCCAATCCGCCGATGCGAGCGCATGACCGTCGAGCAGCATCCGGTTGAGCGCGGGATCGGTACCAAGGATGGCGACCTTCTCGCCCTCGCCGAAGCGCCGATCGATGCTCACGCCGGGGATGTGCGACAGCGATTCGGCGACGTTGCGGTCAGGAAACTTGCCGATCGCTTCGGCGCTGATCACGTCGACCACGGCATTGGCCTCGCGCTTGACCGCGATCGCGCTGCGCAGGCTGCCGCGGATACCGGTGACGACGATGTCGCTGTCCGCGTCCCCCGAGGGGGCGGCCTGCGTGGGGGGGGTCTGAGCGGATACGGGCTGCTCGGCGGCGGCTGGGGGGGCCGAAGACGGCGCGGTCTGTGCGCCCGCAGGCGCGATCAGCCCGGCGATCGCGCTGGCGACCACGCCGGTGGATGCGAGCAACATCTGCTTAGGAAAAACCATTGGTCAAAGCCCCTTTTCATAGGCGCCATCGCGCCATCCCGATGCAGCCCATGCCTGCACCCGTAAATCCCGCGAATCGCCCGGTATTCTTTTGGTAGCCAGGTCGATGTCTAGGCGCCGCTACCTATATCAAATTCATTTTCCGAATCTAATGCGAAAATTACCTTTTTATTACCAATTCTGGGAGGAACGCATTCCAGTCCGGCGGTTGCCCCGTGGCTGCGGACCTGACGCCAGCGAGACCCGGGCCAAGTCCGTTCGACAAGGCAAGACGCGTCAGCGCATCAATTTGCCAAGGTACTCCACGTTTCGGAAGATGGTGTCAGTCGCGAGCCGAAGACACATTCCTTTGCCCGTCGAGGGACTTGCCCACGCTTACTGACAGGCGCTAGCGCATCATGACCCCGGCAGCTGACGCCAAGATCGACCGCAGCGGATCTAATACTCGCTTAGGCTCGCGAGGCATCCGTTGGCGAACCCCGAATAAGGGCAACACTCCGTACCAATATAGGATGTTTGCGGCGTCCACTGAGCCATGCGGTTTGTGCGCGGCGGGTGTCGCTACCAGCCCCAGCGAAAGCGCTGATTAGGCGAGCGCAAAATATCCTCGTAGCGCAATGCTGCGCGCGGCAGCGCCCTGTCCATGGCGCCGGAGCCCCTGCCCATGGCATAGGGCCTGACCAACCCCATGGTCGCGCAATTCCTCCGTGCGGGGGGCGTGCCTACGATTCCCCCGTACCTGCGCCACTCGCGGGGCAGATCGCTCGCCCTATCGCAGGATCGGCAGTGTTGCGGGCTTCCCGGGGAACCGCTCGCATGACAAGGGGTTTCTGAAATTGGCCGTTTTGGCCGTATCCCGGGAGACGATACACAATGACTGATTTTGCCGATCTTGTAGATGGATACCAGCGGTTTCGGACGTCCGACTGGCGCCGCCAGCATGACCGTTGGGAGAAATTGAAAGTCGGACAGGAACCGCGCGTCATGGTGATCGCCTGTTCGGACAGCCGGGTCGAACCCGCGCAGATCTTCGACACGTTGCCTGGTGAGATGTTCGTCGTCCGCAACGTCGCCAACCTCGTTCCGCCGTTCGAGACGGGCGGCGGCTATCACGGCGTTTCTGCCGCGGTGGAATTTGCGGTCACGCAGCTCAAGGTCGGCGAGATCGTCGTACTCGGCCATGGCCAGTGCGGCGGCTGCAAGGCGGCGCTCGCAGGCACGTTCGACAAGGCAGAGCGCGGCCAGGGTGGCTTCATCAGTGACTGGGTGCATCTGCTCGATGGCGCACGCGAGTCCGTCGCCAAGGATCATGCCGACCTGAAGTCGGAAGAGGCTCGCGAGGCGATGGAGCAGGCTGCCGTGCGGACTTCGATCGAGAATCTGCGGACCTTCCCGTTCGTCCGCGATGCAGAGGCCGCTGGTGATCTCGAGATCCGCGGCGCGGTGTTTGCGATCGACGACGGCATTCTGCGCGTGATGGACGAGGATGGCGGGTTCACGCCGGCTCAGCCCCGCGCGGACTGATGTCGAGGCCGGGCCGGCGAAAGCCTCGTCGGCCCGGCGCATCTTTACTTCAAACCTTATCTGCTGGCCGCTGCGAGCTCTCGCAAATGGTCAGGGGAAACCGAGACTGTAGGCGGGTTGCGGCCCGTCAGATTAGGGCGCTATGTTGCTGGCTTCTGACTGGAGGTCCTATGACGCGCCTTGCCTTGGTTATCGCTGCCGGCCTGTCGGCCGCCACAGCGGCGTATGCCGCACCCGATCCCGCGCCGAGCGCCGCTCTCGTCGCGGCGACCAAAGCCGGGACGCGAACGCCCGCGACGATCGCGCGCGACGCTTTCCGCCACCCCGCCCAGACGCTGGCGTTTTTCGGTGTGAAGCCTGGTGACACGGTCGTCGAGATCTGGCCCAGCGGCGGCTGGTATACCGAGATCCTTGCGCCCTATCTCGCGGCCCGCGGCACGCTTTATGCCGCTGCGCCGAGCGAGAAGGGTCTCGCAGCTGTCCGGGCCAAGCGCCAGGCGATGCCCGAAGCCTATCGCGCGCTGCGCTATGCCATGTTCCCGGCAGTCGCCGGCCAGCCGACCGTTCCCGCAGGCTCGGCGGACGTCGTGCTGACCTTCCGCAACGTGCACAACTGGCGGTTCGGGGCCGCCGATCAGACCCAGGCCGCGTTCGACCAGATGTTCGCGATGCTCAAGCCCGGCGGCACGCTTGGCCTTGTCGAACACCATCTGCCCGAAGCGTCGGGCAAGATCGAGGAAGGCAAGAGCGGCTATATGAAGCGGTCGTCGGTCATCGCCTATGCCACCAAGGCAGGATTCAAGCTGGCAGGCGAGAGTGCGGTCAATGCGAACCCGAAGGATACGCATGACTATCCCAAGGGCGTGTGGACCCTGCCGCCCAATTACGCCGAGGGCGATGTCGACCGCGCGCGCTATGCCGCGATCGGCGAAAGCGACCGGATGACGCTCAAG
>NZ_JPJC01000140.1:0-6173 GCF_000733135.1 Sphingomonas sp. FUKUSWIS1 | reverse complement strand
CCCGCCGCATCCAAGATTTGGAAGCGGCGGGCTACGCTGTTACGACACTCGTGTGACCGCCACCCCACTCCGTTTCTTCGAACGTCTGCCGCTGCTATGGGATCGCCGCGCCATCGCGTACGGCGTTGCGGTCGCCCTCTCCATCGCTGCCTGCGCAATCCGGATCGGCGTCGATCACCTGCTGCCGCCTGGCTTTCCGTTTTTGACCTTCTTCCCGGCGGTCATCATCTCGTCCTTCCTGCTCGGGCGCGGTCCCGGTTCAGCGGCTGCACTGTTGTGCGGTGTGCTGGCCTGGTATTATTTCATCGCGCCACGCCAAGGGTTCACACTCGGCGTCGATACCGCGGTAGCACTGCTCTTCTATGCCGCAGTCGCTGCCGTCGACATCGCGCTGGTCCACTGGATGCAGCAGGCCAATCACCGGCTGCGCGACGAGCGCGAACGCAACGCCGACCTTGCGCTGCGCAGCGGGCTGCTGGCTGATCGAACCGAGGTGCTGTTCCGCGAATTGCAGCACCGCGTATCGAATAATCTCCAGATGATCGGGGCCGTCCTCGCGTTGCAAAAGCGCGGTATCGCCGACCCTGCCGCGGCTCTTGCACTCGACAATGCAGCGACCAAGATCACGCTGATCGGCCGGATCCAGCGTCAGCTTTACGATACCAGCGGATCGCTGATCGCGCTTGACCAGTTCCTCCATCAACTGACTGCCGACGTGATCGAGGCGGGTGGCAATCCGGGTATCGTCCACTCGGTTTCCGCACCGCCCGGCGTCATGCTACCCCCCGACGCGCTGATCCCCGTTGCGCTGATCATGGCGGAGGCGATCGCCAACGCGATCGAGCATGGGCTGGTGGGACGCGATCATGGCAGCATCCGGGTCGATCTCGTCCAGACCGCCACCGGGTTGCAGCTCTGCGTGACCGACGACGGCGCCGGACTGCCCGAGGGATTCGACACGCGCGGCTCGACGAGCCTCGGCCTGAAGATCGCCAACACGCTAGCGCGACAGCTCGGTGGCAGCTTCGACGTCAGAAGCGCCGATCCGGTCGGCGCACAAAGCGTGCTGACCATCCCCCATTCCCCCGCAGGATAGCCCGTTACCTCATGATCATCCGCAGCGACGAATTCATCGATATCCCTCGAATCGCCAGCCGTACTCCTTCGGATGATGCCATGCCGTCACCAGGCGGCGTCATGCGCACGCACCTGTTCCGCCCCGCGGTCGAGGGACGCTATCCCGGCGTTCTGCTGTTCTCGGAGATCTACCAGGTCACGGACCCGATCCGCCGGCTTGCTGCCTATGTCGCCGGTCACGGCTTCTGTGTCGCGGTGCCCGAGGTCTATCATGAGTATGAGCAACCCGGGACGGTGCTGCGCTACGACGCGGCCGGCACCGATCGCGGCAACGCGCTGAAGGTCACGAAACCGGTTCCCGCCTTTGACGAGGATGCGGTCGCCGCGCTCGACGGCCTTGCTGCGCACCCCGCCTGTACCGGGCGGCTTGCGACGATGGGCGTCTGCCTGGGGGGACATCTCGCCTATCGCGCCGCACTCGATCCCCGCGTTGCAGCGGCTGCATGCTTCTACGCGACCGACATCCACGGCGGAACGCTCGGTGCGGGCAAGCAGGATGATAGTCTGGCGCGCATGGCAGAGCTGAAGGCGGAAACGCTGTTCATCTGGGGGCGGCAGGACCCGCATGTCCCGTTTGCCGCGCGCGAGACGATCCGCGCGCGACTGGAGGCGGTCGGTGCCACTTATGGCTGGCTAGAGGTCAACGGCCAGCACGCGTTTTTGCGTGACGAGGGACCACGCTATGATCCCGCCCTGTTCGCCCAGACGCTGAACGCGGTCATCGCTCTATTTAACCGCACCCTAGCCGGATGACGGCCCACCGCCGGTCAGCCGGCTAGGCGCCTCGCGGGCTCCGACGCAGGAGGCTCAGCGCGGCCACAACCGCGCTGCGCCGCGCACGCCCGAGGAATCACCCCAACGGGCCGGCACCACCTGCCCCTTCCAGTCGCCACCGAAGCTGTAGCGATCGATCACCGCGGGAAGCCGGGCGTAGATCGCCTCGACATTCGACATGCCGCCGCCGAACACGAAGACGTCCGGGTCGACGATATTGGCGATCATCGCCAGCGCGCGTCCGAGCCGATCGACATAGGTGTCGAGCGATGCGACCGCGTCGGCTTCGCCGTGTCGCGCGGCCTCGACGATCGCGGCGCCGTCGAGCATCTTCCCCGACCGCGCGGCATGGTCCTGCCGGAAACCGGTCCCCGATATCAGCATGTCGAGACACCCGTTTTGTCCGCACCAGCATGACGGACCGGGATATTCCGCCGCGGTCATCCACGGAAGCGGGACATGGCCCCATTCGCCGCCCATGCCGTTCGCGCCCTCGACGATGTGCCCGTCGACGACCAGCCCGCCTCCGACGCCGGTCCCGACGATCACCGCAAAGGCGGACCGCGCTCCCGCTGCCGCACCATCGACCGCTTCGGACAGTGCCATGCAATTCGCGTCATTGGCCATCCGGACCTGACGGCCCAGCGCAGTCTCCAGATCCTCGCGAAAGGCGCGGCCGTTGAGGAAGGTGGCGTTCGAGTTGCGCATCAGCCCGTCGCGCGGACTGATCGATCCGGGCGTACCGACCCCGATCGAGCCCATGGCGCCCGCCTCGCTCTCGGCGCGAGCGATCAGCTCGCCGATCGTCCCGATGGCGTCGTCGTAATTTCCCGGGTTCGGGCTGCGCACGCGGGCGAGGAACTGGCCGTCGGCGTCAAGGGCCGCTGCCTCGATCTTCGTGCCGCCGACATCGATACCGATCTGGATCACTGCATCTCTCTCTGACTTTGGTTTGGAGGCACCCTGCCCGCGAGAAAGATAAAGTCAATTTGCTTTAACAATCAGCCCTTAATCAGGATGGCGTCCGACGGCAGGATCCGGTCGAGAAACGGCAGGATCGCAGCGCCCACGGCGGGCGCATCGCGCGATAGTGTGGCGCGCCGGATCGGTGCACGCGCCGGGATCGTCGGCGCCGCCGCGATCAGCTTGCGCGTCGTTTCCGACGCCAGTCGGTCTAGCACCGTATCGGGCAGGCGTCCGCCGATCAGCACCGCGGCCGGATTGATCAGGCAGTTGACGGCGGTCAACGCGGGCACGAGCGCGCTCGCGCACTCGTCGACCCATGCATCAAGTGTCGCGCCGAACTGTTCGGCAACGTCCAGCGCCGGGTCGAACGGCGTGGTCAAGCCAGCCTGTTCAAGCCGCGCGGCGAGCGCGGACAAGGACACCACGTCCTGAAGCACCTGTCCCGGCATGCCCGCCAGCGGCAGAAAGCCGAGCTCCCCGCTGCGGGCGTCGGCGCCGCGATAATAGGATCCGTCGATGACGACCCCGCCCCCAAGCCCTGCGCTGACCAGAATGTAGAAGAAGCTCGCATGGTCGAGCCCGCCACCGAACTGCGCCTCGCCGATCGCCGCCGCCGCCGCGTCATTATCGATATGGACCGACCAGGGAACGACACCGGCGAGCAGCGCCTGGAGGTCGACAGCACCCCAGCATTCATAGCCCGCCGGACGATGCGGCAACGCCACCTGCCCCAGATCGTCGGGCAGTGCCACGCCGACGCCGAGGATGCGATCGGCGCGCAGCACGTCCGATCGCCGGATTTCCGCGATCTCCTTGCCGACGATACCAATGATGTCGTCGGGCATCGCGAACGCGATCTGCTGTGTGAACCGGGACCGGACCTGCCCCGCCAGATCGAGCGATACGAGCGTGACGTGATCACGGTCGATGTTCAGCCCGATCGCAAAGCATCCATCGGGGTTGATCCGCAATCGCACCGCCGGCTGGCCGCGTCCGCCCTTGCGGCGCCCGGCATCGACGATGAGATCGGCCTCGAACAGGCGCCCGGTGATATTCGCGATCGTTGGCGCGGTGAGGTTGGTCATCGTCGCGATCTCGGTCCGGGTGATGTCCGGGTTTCGACGGATCACCTGAAGCACGACGCGCTGGTTATAGTCGCCGGCCCGTTCGAGATTGGTGCCCGACAGGCTTGGGCCGAGCCGCACCGCGCGTTCCTCCGCAGTCACCCCGCCACCGGCATGCGGCTCGAAATCCGAGAAATCCACGGCTTGCTCCCTCCCCGGAACGTCGAGGCGCGCGTCGATGTGACTTCGCGCACCGCCCCGTCAGTCGTGCGTGCCGACGGCCCCAAATGCGATCCTATAGTCCGACATCCACCTCAACCGGTCAATTGAATATGCCAAGTTGGTTATATCTCCGCACCGGCCCGGCACGGCAGCCTGCATCCGGCAGCGAACAGGCGACGTCGCGCAGTTTCAAAGCGTGTGGTATCGCGCCGCAATTCAACCATTTGGAAAGATCGACATCGATGATTACACGGCTCGAAGATCTGGCGCGGGTCCGCGCCGAAAGCCGGTCGCTTGTCACCCGGCGATCCTTGATGTCGGCGGGCGCCGCAGTCGTACCGATTCCGGGCGTCGACCTGGTCGCGGATGTCGGCCTGTTGACGACCCTGCTGCCGAAGATCAGCGAAATGTTCCAGCTCGATCACGAGCAGGTGCAAAAGCTCGAGCCGCATCTCGCGCAGCAGGTTCTGGTGATGGCGTCGAGCATGGGCAATAACGTGATCGGGCGCATGGTCACCAAGCGGGTCGTAGCGGCGCTGCTGCGGCGCGTCGGTGCGCGGGTCGCGGCGGGATCGCTTGCCAAATATGTACCGTTCGTCGGTTCAGCCTTTGCCGCCACGATCAGCTTCGGGGCGATGAAGCTGGTCGGCAACGCGCATATCGAGGATTGCTACAAGACGGCGCTGGCCTTGCTGCCCGCGTCGGGGCAAATCGCTCCGGTCTCGACCCCGGCGGGCGGTATCGCACGCTGACCCCGGCGCACGCAGCGCCCCACGAACAGGACCGACACATGGCGAAACAATATTGGGCACAGTTGATCGACTTCGAAGAGGAGATGCAGTCCGCGTGCATCTCCGGCGCGACCGATCACGAGGATGCCGCCGAGACGCTCATCTCCGACTTCGTCGGGCAGATGGGTGGAGAAATCACCAAGGGCGCTGTGCGCGTCTGGGTACAGGGCGAAAACCGCGAGAAGGTCTATGACTGGACCGTCGACCTGATCATCCCAGAGGATGACGGCACGCACGGCGGCGAAGATGAAGAGATCGAGGTCGAGGCCGAGATCGAGTTGATCGAACGCACCTGACGCCCCCGCGCCAATCAGGCACCCCGTGCGCCGTGGCGTACGGGGTGCCCTGGCTTGAGCCGCAACAGATTAGCTCGGGGCGCCCTCGCCGCCGTTGAACCCGCGCTCGAGAATCTGTGCGACGAGCCGATCGCGTGAGCGCGCGGTTCGCTCTCCCAGGACGACGGCGATCAGTCGGCGGTTGCCGCGCTTGGCCGATGCCGCCAGATTGAACCCCGCCTCGACCGTATAGCCGGTCTTGATGCCGTCGAGCCCGTCAAAGGCGCCGAGCATGTGATTGTGGTTCTGCAACTGCCGTCCAGCCCAGCGAAACGACCGGGTGCTGAAATAGGCATAGCGATCCGCATGCTGGTCGATCAGTGCCTTGGACAACATGGCCATGTCGGTCGCGGTCGTGAGATTGGCGCCGGGCAATCCGGTGACGTTGGTGAACGACGTCCGCCGCATGCCGAGCGTCCGCGCCTTTGCGGTCATCCGCCGCGCGAAGCCGGCTTCGCTGCCACCCAGTTTTTCGGAAAGCGCTACCGCCACGTCATTGGCCGAACTCACCGCGATCGCCCGGATGGCTTCGCCGACGGTCAGCCCGGCACCGGGTCGCAGACCGAGCCGTGACGGCGGCTGGTTCGCCGCGGCCCGCGAGAATTTGACGGTGTCGGACAGCTGCAGCTTGTTCGCGTCGAGCGCGTCGAACGCCAGGAACAACGTCATCATCTTGGTCAGCGACGCGGGTCGACGGACCAGATTGGCCCCTTGCGCATATAATACCCGGCCATCGCGCGCATCGATCAGGATGGCCGACACCGTCCGCGCCGCCGCCGGCGATGGCGCGGCGAGCACCGGTTCCGCCAAAGCCGGAACCGCCATTGCCGTCCCGGGAATCGCCGCCAGCGGAACCGGCGCGGCGCGGCTCGCCACGCCGGCGG
>NZ_JPJC01000139.1:0-3312 GCF_000733135.1 Sphingomonas sp. FUKUSWIS1 | reverse complement strand
AAGTACGCCGTTTTCCGGTTTCAACACCACGGTGTCGATCAGCGAACGGATGCGCTCGAACGCCTGTGCCTTCAGCGAATCGTCCGGGAACACTGCGGTAAGCTGTTAGACCCTCTCGCGATAAAGGTGTCGGCATAGACGATGTCGATACCGCTTGCCGCCACCGCTGCCACCAGCGCCTTCACGGTCGCGGCCGCGTGCTGGTCGCGACTGCCTTGCGTTCCGCATTATGCAAGCGCGCGAGTTCGCGTACCGGCAGGCGTGCAGGCTCCAGCGCGAGATCTTGGAGCGGAGAGGGCGGCTAGGACGGTATCCTCCCCGACCGGGAACCGCCGTCAACACGTCTCCAACCTCCCCACAGAATTACGATCCATGCCGCTTGATCTTCCTCTGTTCCCCCGATCGAACACGTCGCAATCCGTTAACCAACGGTCTTCGGTGCCACCGACGTCGCCGCGTTCTTCGCGTAGCTGTGGTGTCAGAATATGCACCGGCGAGAACGACCCAAACCTGGACATTCGCGCATCCTCCCCCGCTACCCGACCTTGCACAATCGCTCATCTCCCTGATCACCACGTCCTCATGAGTATGGTGACTGGGAAGGAAACGACGACATCCGGCGTTTTCGCGAAGCGCAGACGCGAATGATCTGCTGCCGTCAGCCGACAATCCTGCCTCCCATCGCTAGATCTGATCGCATCCAAACGCCCCGTGGTCACAACTGCGTACACGGCGTTTGACCGCCGGCCCAAGCAGCCAAGCATGGTCGACTCCAGAAACTCCTAGCGATTGCAGCTTAGAGGCGCGCCACTAAGCAAAGCGATCGACCAAAAAACCCCGATGGTTCGTCTGCCCAACAGAGCAAAGGTAAACGGGCAGGCCGGCGAGGGGTTGTGCCTGAAAAAGCGTCGATCATTGCACGACAAGGGCTCGACTGGCTGGATCGCTCCGCCTGCGCGGCGTCGCCTTGCGGATCAGCGGCTTGCACGCTTCGAGTATGGCGAGCAGCCCGATGCCCATGCCGAGCGCCAGCGTCATATCGCTCCAGGCGATCAAGCCGAACTTCAGCAGCATCTGCGCACGGGGCAGAAACAGGATCAGACCTGTCACGCAGGCAATCGCTGCGACGACATAGCGGAGTGCTGCATTGTGGCGGACCAGCGCATCGCGCATCGACGCGCTGAACGACCGGTTGACCAGGATCAGCGCGAGGATTTCGGCGATCAGCGCAAAGAAGATTAACGCGCGAAGCTCGCGCTCTGGCATCCCGGCCGCTTGCTCGATTAGAAACACTGCCGCCAGTATGGCGAAGGCTAGCCCGCCTTGGAACACACTCCAGACAATCATCGGCATGGAGAATAGCGCCTCGGACGGCGCGCGTGGCGGGCGGCGCATGACGTCTTCCTCGTCCCGCTCGGCTTCGAACACGAGGGTGCAGACCGGATCGATCACCATTTCGAGCAGGGCGATATGGATCGGCCCGAACAGGATCGGCATGCCGAAGAACAGCGGCAGCAGCGCGAGCCCGGCGATCGGCACGTGCACCGCAAAGATGAACGCCATCGCCTTGCGGATATTGTCGTAGATCCGTCGGCCCAGCCTCACCGATTGGACGATCGCGCCGAAGTCGTCATCGATCAGTATGATCGCGGCGGCTTCGCGCGCGACGTCCGTCCCGCGCTTGCCCATCGCCACACCGATATGCGCGGCCTTGAGAGAGGGCGCGTCGTTGACGCCGTCACCCGTCATGGCGACGATCTCGCCCGCGGCCCTGAACGCGTCGACGATGCGCAGCTTCTGCTCGGGCATTATCCGCGCGAACACCGTCACAGCTGGCAGCTGTGACGCGAGCTGGGCATCGTCGAGCGTCGTGAGGTCCGCGCCGGTCAGGACCTCGCCCTCGGCGATTCCCGCCTGCCGCGCGATCGAGCGCGCGGTCGCGGCATAATCGCCGGTGATCATCACGACACGGATTCCTGCGCGACGACACTCGGCGACCGCACCCGGAACACTGGCGCGGATCGGATCGGCCAGTCCGACCAGCCCGACCAATTGATAGCGATAGCCGTGCTGCGTTTGCGCCCAGTCGCGATCCGGCGGTGCCGCGCTCGCGACGGCGAGGACGCGAATGCCGCGCACCGCCATGGCGTCGACCGCGGCGGTCATCGCTGCGTGTTGATCCGGGGCAAGCGCGCACAGGCTGGCGATCGCCTCGGGCGCGCCCTTGGCCGCGATACGCAGCGCGTCGCCGTCGTCCCACACGTTCGACATCGCCAACAATTCGGGACGCAGCGCATAGGTGTGGACGAGCGTTCCGGTGGATGGCGACCGCGCCACGACCGCGGACCACGCGTCGTGCATCGCGATCTCCATCGGGTCGCTCGGCGCAATCGCACTGGCGCGCGCGGCGGTGGCGAGCAGCGCGTGATAGCCAGGCGTCACCGGCCTATTCTCCGCGAGCACGAGCGTCGCGGAAGAGGGCAACCAAAGCTCGGCGACCGACATGCGGTTTTCGGTCAGCGTGCCCGTCTTGTCGGTGCACAGGACCGTGGCCGATCCCAGCGTCTCGATCGCGGCCGCACGGCGGGTGAGCACGCCGACCTTGCCGATCCGCCACGCCCCCATCGCCAGAAACACCGTCAGGACGACGGGAAACTCCTCCGGCAACATCGCCATGCCGATCGCGATCCCGGCCAGCAGCGCCTCGATCCAGCCGCCGCGCAGCAGCCCGAACAACAAAACGACCAGTAGCGCGACCGCGCCGCCGCCGATCCCGCACCAGGTCACGATCCGGGTCGTCTCGCGGCGCAAACGCGGTACCTCGGTCTCCAGCCTCGCCAGCGACTGGCCGATCCGTCCCACCTCGGTGCGTGGCCCGATCGCGAGAACGCGTGCAAGCCCATTGCCGCGCGTGACGAGCGAGCCCGAATAGACGAAGGGTTGGCCTTCGCCACCGGGGCGGCGGGGCTCCGCGGCGGCGGCATCCGCTGCCGGGAGCTTGCCCACGGGCAGCGATTCGCCGGTGAGGAGCGACTCGTCGGTCTGGAGATCGTCGGCGTCGAACAGCAGCGCATCGGCGGCGATCCGGTCCCCCTGTTCGAGCACGAGGATATCGCCACACACCACCTCGCGCGCGGCGATGTGCTGGCGCGCACCATCGCGGACGACCTGCGCACGCGGTGCGGAGAGATCGCGCAATGCATCCAGCACATGCTCGGTGCGGCTTTCCTGGACCACCGTCACAACGATTCTCGACGAGAGCTTCGCGTCGCTGGATCCACAGCGTCTTGGTCAATGCCTGGCCGCGGCGAT
>NZ_JPJC01000138.1:0-6855 GCF_000733135.1 Sphingomonas sp. FUKUSWIS1 | reverse complement strand
GCTGGACCGACTGGTCACAATGGCTGCCGTGCGATCGTGCGGTCGCGGTCCCGTCGGCCGCCGACGCCGCGCCGCTCGCGCTCACGCGGGCGATCGCGGAACCCGCCGGCTGGCGCTGGCGTATCCCGCTGCAGCATCGCACCGGCAACGGGCATGTCTTTTCCAGCCGCCACTGCAGCGAGGACGAAGCGACCGCGACGCTGCTCGCAGGGCTGGAGGGTGAGACACTGGCCGACCCGCGCGTGATCCGCTTCGCCACCGGGCACCGCACCCGGTTCTGGAGCGGCAACTGCATCGCGCTCGGCCTCGCGGCGGGGTTCATGGAGCCACTGGAATCAACCAGCATTCATCTGGTGCAGAGCGGGCTTCAGCATCTGTTGCGAATGCTTCCGGCGGGCGGTCCCCCTGCCCCGGCGATCGTCGACCGATATAATCGCACGATGACCGGCGAGTTCGTCCGGATCCGCGATTTCCTCGTCGCGCATTATCGCCTCAATGCCCGTACCGAACCCTTCTGGCGCGAGCGCGCGGCGGCGCCGATCCCGGATGGCCTCGCCGAAAAGCTCGCGCTGTTCCGCGCCGGCGGACGCATTTTCCGCGAAGCGGACGAGCTGTTCAACGAGGTCAGCTGGCTTGCTCTGCTGACCGGACAGGACGCACCCGTGACCGGCCATGACCCAATCTGCGACGCGCTGCCGATCGCCATCGCGGCAAAGCGGCTCGCTCAGATCGAACGCGTCGTCGCCACCTCGCTGACGCACATGCCCCCCCATGCCGACGCGCTGGCACGGTTGGGCCAGGACAGGACAATCTGATGCCCATCGCCCTCTTCCTTGCCGCGGCCGTCATCAACCTCAACCAGCTCGGCTTCCGTCCCGAAGACCCCAAGCTTGCGATCGTCGCCGATCACGCGACGCGGCCGCTCGACTGGGTCGTGGTCGACGACGCCGGCAAGACCGTGCTGGCGGGACGCACCAGCGTCGGCGGTGACGACGCGGCGTCGGGCGATCATGTCCATGTCGCGCGCTTCACCGCGCTCACCCGCCCG
This sequence comes from Sphingomonas sp. FUKUSWIS1, assembly GCF_000733135.1. Classification (NCBI taxonomy): domain Bacteria; kingdom Pseudomonadati; phylum Pseudomonadota; class Alphaproteobacteria; order Sphingomonadales; family Sphingomonadaceae; genus Sphingomonas; species Sphingomonas sp. FUKUSWIS1. The sequence goes on along the minus strand of NZ_JPJC01000138.1, from coordinate 5,807 downwards.
GGCAACTACCAGCTGCGCGTCGACGGGACCGAAAGCGGCCGTTTCCGCGTCGGCCGCGACGTCTACGCCCCACTCGCGCTGGACGCGCTCAACTTCTTCTACCAGCAGCGCGCCGGCACGCCGATCAACGCGCGCTGGGCCGGTGCCCGCTGGGCGCGCGCGGCCGGACACCCGCGCGAGGTCGCCGCCTGTTTTTCGGGCGCGGACGAGAAGGGCAATGTCTGGTCCGGCTGCCCCTATACGCTCGACGTCACCGGCGGCTGGTACGACGCAGGCGACCATGGCAAATATGTCGTCAACGGCGGCATCGCGGTGTGGACGCTGCAGAATCTCTACGAAACCGGGCTTGCGCGTCGCGTGTTCGCCGATGGTCAGGCGCGGCTGCCGGAAGCCGGCAACCGCCGCGACGACCTGCTCGACGAAGCGCGGTGGGAGGTCGAGTGGATGCTGCGGATGCAGGTCCCCACAGGCACCCGCGTCGCACTCCCCGTCGGGCCGCATGATCGCTCGGGCCGGCTTGCACTTACGCCGGTCGACGCGGGCGGCATGGCGCATCACAAGGTTGCCGACGCGCGCTGGACGACATTGCCGACCGCGCCCGCCGACGACAAGGAACCGCGGCTCCTCTACCCGCCCTCGACCGCGGCAACGCTGAATCTTGCCGCGGTTGCAGCGCAGGCCGCGCGGCTGTGGCAGCCGATCGATCCCGCCTTTGCCGCGCGGTGCCTTGCCGCCGCGCGCGCCGCCTGGACCGCCGCGCAGCGCAACCCCGCGATCTTCGCGGCGCAGGGCTTCACCGGCAGCGGCGGCTATGGCGACGAGACGCTCGACGACGAACGCGCCTGGGCTGCAGCCGAGCTGTTCGCGACGACCGGCGATACCGCCTACCGCGCAGCGCTGCCGACCGGCGCGACCGGCGAACCCGGCTGGGCCAGCGTCGCACCACTCGGCATGATCACGCTCGCGACCGCAAGCGGCGTTCCCGCGACGATCCGCGATAGCGCACGTGCGGCGATCGTCGCGGCCGCCGACGGCTTCCTCGCCGAAACCACGCACACCGGCTACCGCATCCCCTACGCGTCGCAGACCTATAATTGGGGCTCGAATTCCAGCATCCTCAACCGCGCGATGCTGCTTGGCCTCGCACAGCGTTTCACCGGCGATGCGCGCTACCGCGCCGGCGTCGTCGATGCGGCCGATTATATCCTCGGTCGCAATCCGCTGGGCCAATCCTATGTCTCGGGGACCGGGTGGAAGCCGCTGACCAACCCGCATCACCGGTTCTGGGCGCATCAGCTGTCGGCATCTTCGCCACCGCCGCCGCCGGGGGTGGTGTCGGGCGGCCCCAACAACAGCGCGATGGTCGATCCGGTCGCCGTGAAACTGAAAGGCCGGTGCGCGCCGCAACGCTGCTGGACGGACGACATCAACGCCTATGCGCTGAACGAGGTGGCGATCAACTGGAACGCGCCGCTCGTCTGGGTCGCCGCCTATCTCGACAGCGACTGACGCTCAGCGGCGCTGGAGCGATTTGAGCAGATAGCCGCGCATCCGCTCGGTCCGGTCCTGGCTGGCCGGCCCGAGCACGCCGCGCGCGGGCGCGGGCAGATGATCGCCCGCCGCCGCCGCCTCGTCGGCGAACACATAATGCTCGAACCACGCGCGCCAGCCCGCCTTCTCCGCCGCGGGCAGGTCGCGCACCGCCATCATCGCGTGCACCACCGCATGGAACGCCGACACGCTCGAATCATAGGCGCGCCAATAGTTGCACAGCACGTTGAGCGTCCCGAACGCCTGGACGTGATGCCACCAGATCGCCGGGATGAAGATCGCATCGCCCGGCCCCAGATCGGCCACCACCGCGTGGCCGAGCGCCTCGGCATAGCGCGGATACTGCTTCAGATCGGGCGCGAGCGGATCGACCATGCTCGAAGGCGGCCCCGCCAGCGTCCGGTCGAGCGGCCCCAGATAGAGATTGCCGACCTGATCGGGGGGAAACAGCGTGAACCGCCGCTCGCCAGCGACCACGCAGGCGAGATTGGTCGACCCGTCATAATGCGTCGCGGTCTGTGATCCGTTGCCGATCCACAACCGCGGCGTCGCCCCGCCCATCGGCAGATCGAGCGGGTTCGCCGCCGCCCACCCCGGCAGATGCTCGGGCGCGGTCGCTGCGTTCGCATAGAGGATGTGCCGTTCGGCTTCGGGGACGTCCGACAGGCGCAGCAATTCGCTCAGCAACACGTTGAGCGGCGCCTTTTCGCGGTGAAAGTTGAACCCTTCCAGATTATCGCCGCGATAGAAGAATTTGCCACCGAACGCCGGGCCGCCGATCAGCACCTCCATCGGCTTGCCGCCATCGCCGAGCCCAGTCAGATACGCCGCCGTCGCGCGATCGCCACCCGCCGCAGCCCGGACGCTGGCCCAGTGCGCGACCTGGCCGCGCAACACGATCGGCGCGTCGCGCAAAGCGATCTCGGCGGCAAAGGTCGCGGCGTCGACTGCGGCGCGTTCCTCGACACGGGCATCGGTGGGGGCAGGATGCGATATCGTCATCCTCCTGCGATAGCAGGATAATGCGCCGCGCCCTATTGCGTTTGCCGGCCCGACGAACCGGCTGGCCATCGATCAGGGTCGCCGCGCCCATCCCGCGACGCGCGCGTCGATCACCGCCGCGATCCGGTCGGCAATCACGGTCTGATCCGCGAGCGAGGGGTGCGAGTGGCACCCGGTGAAGGAAAGGCCGTTGACCGGAACATAGGTGAGCCACGGCGCGCCGGATCTGCGCAAGGTCGCGGCAACCTTGGCCACCTCCGCCTGGATCTCGCCATTGGCCATGTCCGTGGCCCACAGCACGATCTGTGCGCGTGGATCGCGCGCGTGGAGCGCTTGCACGAAGCGCACATAGCGTCGTTCGTAATCGTCGTGGAGCGCGTCGCGGCTCGCCCATGTTTCGCCGGCGTGAAGCGGTGTGGTGAAATCGTTGGTGCCGAGCGAGACGATAACCACCTGCGGATGCCAGCCGGGCGCGTTGGCGCGGGATCGATGATCGAACAGGGTAAAGGGATAGGCTTCGGGCAGCGTGTCGGCCGCGAACCCGCCATAGTTGCGCACAACCCCGCGCCCGGAGATCGCATTGACCGCGTAATCCGCGCCGTAGCGGCGTGCGAGCAACGCGCCAAAGCCGCGCGACGTATCTGTCGTCGCCCAGACCTCGTCCTGGGTACATTCGCGTTTGGACGACGTCACACCATAGCCGACGCTATGCGAGTCGCCGACGAACTCGATCTGCCGCGCGCGCTGCTCCAACCTCGCTCCGACAGTCCCCCGCTCGGCAAAGAACGGCCCGATGCCGGTCGGACCGGACTGACTTTCTGAAGCGACCTCGATGCGCAACACGTGGCGGCCGGCGGGCATCCCGGCGACGCGGTACAGGCCGAGGACTGGCTTGACGAGCGTCGTGATCCTGCGCCCATCGACGAATACGTGAAGTGCCACCTCGCCTGGCCCCACGTCGAACGATACCGCCGAGCCCCGAAACGCCGTCTCGGCATAACTGCCCGGCCACTGGCGAACAAAGCCGGCGCCTTTCCGCTCGAAACGGCCGTGCATTGTGGCCGGCAACAGCGTCAGCGCGACAGGCCTCTCTGTCAGGCGCTCGACGCGAGGCTGTGCGGCAGCCTCGACCGCCGCCGCAAGGATCATCAACCCAGCCGCCATTCCTGCCATCCGACCATGCGTTGCCATTCAAGAACCTCCTACCGCTCCTGCACCTCCTATCCCTTTCGCGACGACCCGGCGACCGGCGTGGTGGACGCGACCGTCGACCTGCGGCCGCTGTTGCCTGAGCCGGGGCGACCAGTCCCGAACCCGCCGCCAGAGGCATCGCATGGGACAAAAAGAGCCTTTGGTCGTTCGTGAGGGGAAACGGTGGCGGATCTTGCTTGAGGTCCGATTTCGACGGAGGGATGACATGGGTAGAATGATCGACGGCGCGTGGCACGCGGGCAAGGTGACGGAAGACAGCAAGGGCGGCGCGTTCGAACGGCAGGATGCGGGCTTTCGCGACTGGCTGACCCCGGTGGGGAGCCCCGGCCAAGACGGACAGCCCGGCCATCCGGCGACGCCCGGTCGGTATCACCTCTATGTCAGCTATGCCTGCCCCTTGGCACACCGGACGCTGATCGTGCGCGCGCTGCACGGACTGGAGGATGCGATCGGCGTCTCGGTGGTCGATCCTGTCATGCTGGACAATGGCTGGACCTTCGGCACGAGCCGCGGCGGCAGTGGCGATCCGCTGCACGACGCCGAGTTCCTGTGGCAGTTGTACGCCCGCGCCAGGCCGGACTATTCCGGCAAGGTCACCGTACCCGTCCTGTGGGATCGCGAGACCGACACGATCGTGTCGAACGAATCGGCGGACATCATCCGGATGCTCGCGGCGTTCGCCGGATCCGGACCGGACCTCTATCCTCATGCCCAGCGCCGGCAGATCGATGAGGTAAACGACCGTGTCTACGACACGGTGAACAACGGCGTGTACAAGGCCGGCTTCGCCACGACGCAGGACGCGTACGAGGCGGCGGTGCGCCCGCTGTTCGAATCGCTCGACTGGCTGGAAGAGAGGCTGTCCGGCAGCGACTGGCTGGTGGGCGAGGCGATGACGGAGGCCGATATCCGGCTCTTCACCACACTGGTGCGCTTCGATGCGGTCTATCACTTCCATTTCAAGTGCAACGTGCGCCGCATCTCCGACTATCCGGCGTTGGACGCTTACGTCGCACGGATGCTGGCAGATCCGCGCATCGCCGCGACGGTGCATCTCGATCACATCAAGACGCATTACTACGCCAGCCACCGCGACCTCAACCCTTGCGGAATCGTGCCCGTCGGTCCTGCCCTCCCTTGGGCTCACCTCACCGCGGGAGGCGATCAGACGCTCACCTGACCAGCCGATTGGCAGCAGTGACATGTTGGCGATGAAATGCTCGACGCCCGCGGCGACGAAGATGGCGACGGGGCTTATGATCACGGCGACCTTGCCCGACAGCGTTCTGGCGGACATCGCCATCCATACGGTCAGACAGACCAGCATGTTCGCCAGGACACCCGATGTCAGCGTCGCGAGCGCAGGCTCGTCGAGCTTCGAATCCATCGTCGCGGCTGCAGCGTCGCCGATCGTTCATGCCGCGTCGGATCGACACCTATTCCGATGCGATGGGCTAGACAGCATTCTCTACCTGATCTCGTGTTACGATCGCGTGTCCTCGGAAGGGGAACCTGGGCAAACACCGGCATCCCGTTCGGGCGGGCTCTCGGTCGCCGCATGATCAGCGCTCTCTGCGCGAGCGTCCGAGAGGGAATACCGTCAAACCTCTTCGGCCCGCATCACCGGTCGTGTGCTGCGCGAAGACGATGCCCGCCAAGAACGACCGCTTTTCCATGGGCCAGGGCCAGTTCGATATGAACATTCTTGCTGCGGTCATCGATTGCTTCGCTCGCGCGCCTTCGTTCTTGCTCAGCCCGGTCGCGATGATAGGCAACTCTTCCAGTCTCAGTCATCGACCCCTCGTCCCAATCCCACAATATATTCGTTAACCAACATACGTGAGAGGCATGCCGAGGTTCCCTGTCATCGGATCTTTCCGTGATCACAGCGGTCGCGATGCAGGATTTTCAAATCATGGAGCCATCGTCGAGGAACGGGAAAGAGCATAAGTCGCTGCGGGTGCCACAACCGGTCGAGACTGTTGAAAAACGCGTGCTTGCGACGACGAGGAAGGCGTGATTCACTCCTGCCAGGCGGCGGG
>NZ_JPJC01000137.1:0-2273 GCF_000733135.1 Sphingomonas sp. FUKUSWIS1 | reverse complement strand
CTGTCCCATACCGCTTCCTTCCATTCCAACGAAAGGATCGCACCATCAAACCGTGGGATCAAACACCTCATGAAGTCCTCCGTCTGCAAAACTACTGGTGCACCGTTTCGCGCCAAGGATTATTCAGGGTTTCTGCTCGGCGTCCCGCCGGTCCGCTTCGGCCGGGGTCTGCCGAGCGCGTTCGCGGATACGGCATTCGAGCGGTGCGCCGACGAACAACACTAGCATCGCCAGCAGCAGACCGCCCACAAGTAGTGGCCACACCGCCAATCCCGCTGCCGCTCCGAGCGTCGCTGACACCCAGATGCACGCCGCCGTTGCTAGCCCGTGCACCTCCTGCCCGCTGCCAACGCGCAGGACCGCGCCCGCGCCGATGAAGCCGACGCCGGATAGGATGCCCTGCATCACTCGACCTGCTGCATCGGCGTTCACGTTCGGCAAGCCGCTGTGGACGATCGCCTGGACGGCGATGCAACTCGCGAGCCCGACCAGCCCCAGCGTCCGCAGACCCATGATCTGTCGGTTCTCGCGTGACCGTTCCCAGCCGAGCGTCATGCCGGCCGCCGTCGCCACGATCATCCTGCCGATCGCGTCGACCCAGAAGGCGAGATCGACCGACAAAGGCGGCGGATTCACTCGACCAGCACGTGGACGTGGTGCCAGGCCGTGCAGAGGTATCCGGCGAAGTTCCACATCGTATCGGGTAGTTCGGGCTGACCCTGGCCCGCATCGTCGAACGCGCGCACCACAAGGTGCTGGCGCCCCTTGGGCAGTTCCGCATCGAGCGACCAGCGCTGCCAGCTCCACTGCCCGTCCGGATCGTCGGAGAAATCGACCTGCCGCCAGTCTCGACCGCCGTTCAGCGACACCTCTACCCGCGACACGCCGCGCTCATAGGCGACGGCATAGCCCTCGATCCGGACCTTGCCCGCGGGCAGGCTCTCGCCCGAACCAGGCGAGCAGATCGCGGCGTTGAGCGGCATGGCGTTGATCGTCAGCCCTTGCGTCCAGTCCGCCGTCTCGCTGGTCACGTCGGCCGGAAAAAGCTTGTAATCGTGCGCCTGGATCGGCGCCTCGGAGGGCGTGTCCTTGACCTCGATCCGGGTCAGCCACTTGGCGCTACGCACGCCAGCATAGCCTGGCACGACCAGACGCAACGGCGCACCGTGCTCGGGTGCCAGCGGTTCGCCGTTCATCGCCCAGGCGAGCAGCACGTCGGGCGCCCGCGCCTTGGTCATAGCGATCGAGACGCCGAACGGTGCCACCTCGCCTTCCACATCCACCTCGTCAGCGCCGGTGAAGCAGACGAACAGGTTGGACGCGTCCGATGCTCCAACTGCATCCAACAGGTCTGCGAGCCGCACGCCCGTCCACTCGGCATTGCCGATCGCGCCTATGTCCCATGGATCGCCTGAAGTCTTGCCCACCTGTTGGAGATCGGTCCGGCGGTTGCCGGCGCATTGAAGCACAGCCGTGACAGTCCGGACCGGAAAGCGCGCCTTCAACTCCGCAATCGAGATGGAGCACTCGCCCACACTGATCCCGCCCACCTCAATCCGGTGATCGGCCGGCAGGTCCGGCACGGGCCCATGGCTGCGCACATAGAACAGGTTCTGTGGCGTCAAAAACCGCTCGATCAAGGCGCCGGGCACCGGCTCGGCGTTGTAGGGCTCGGGGTTCCGCTCTATCATCAGCTCGCTCATGCTATTGTAACGCCTGACAATCGGTTTGGCCTCGGCCTCATCCTCACTATCTTGCCCGATCATGCGATGTGCAGCGCGGCCAGCAGCGTCAGGCTGATCGCGGCCAAGCCGAGCAACGACAACACGACGGCCATGGTCACGCGGCCCCCGGCCTTGGCGACGGTGCGGACGTCCACGCCGAGCCCGAGCGCCGCCATGGAAACGACGGTCAGCAGCGTGGCGCTCCGGCCGATCGGCGCGATGGCGACGGTCGGCACCAGACCCAGCGAGCGGCAGGCGACCAGTGCGAGGAAGCCGATGATGAACCAGGGCACGAGGTGGGCGAGGTCCATCCGCTTGGCCGTAGGCGAACCGGCGACGAACTCGCCTTCGGGAACCGACTGCGGCGCGAGACGAGGCGCCACCAGCGACAGAACAAGGCACACCGGCCCGAGCATCAGCACGCGCACCAGCTTGACGAGCGTACCCATCTGCACGGCGGTGGCGCCCAACGGCGAGGCGGCTGCGATCACCTGCGGCACGGCATAGACAGTGAGCCCGGCGAGCGCCCCGAAGGCGAGCCCGCCCATG
>NZ_JPJC01000136.1:0-4891 GCF_000733135.1 Sphingomonas sp. FUKUSWIS1 | reverse complement strand
TCGATCACCGGCGCGGGCTTGCCGCCGAGCGAGCGGTGATAGGCGTCATAGGCGACGGTCAGCCCGGCGAGATCGGCGATGTTCTCGCCGAGCGTCAGGCCGCCCTGGACGTGCAGCCCGGGCAAGGGCTCATAGGCGTCGTACTGCTTGACCAGCGCGTCGGTGAAGACCTTGAAGCGCGCGACGTCCTGCGGCGTCCACCAGTCCGTGAGCTTGCCGCTGGCGTCGTATTTGCGGCCCTGATCGTCGAAGTGATGGCTGATCTCGTGGCCGATCACCGCGCCGATGCCGCCATAGTTGATCGCCGGGTCCGCCTTCGGATCGAAGAAGGGCGGCTGGAGGATCGCGGCTGGGAAGACGACCTCGTTCATCGTCGGATTGGCATAGGCGTTGATCGTCATCGGCGTCATGAACCATTCGCCGCGATCGATCGGCTGGCCGAGCTTCTTGAGGTCGCGATCATAGTCGAAGGCGTTGGCGCGCGCGACGTTACCGACGAGATCGCCGCGCTGGACCTGAAGCGCGGAATAGTCGCGCCAAGTGTCCGGATAGCCGATTTTGGGGGTGAAGGCGGCAAGCTTGGCGAGCGCCTTGGTCTTGGTCTCGGGCGCCATCCAGGCGAGGTTGCGCAACCGGTCGCCCATCGCCGCGATGACGTTCTTGACGAGCTGATCGGCGGCCGCCTTCGATTCCGGCGGGAAATATCTGGCGACATACTGCTCGCCGATCGCCTCGCCCATCGCGCCCGACACGGTCGAGACGCCGCGCTTCCAGCGGACCTGCTGCTCGGGCGTGCCCGACAGGGTGGTGCCGTAGAAGCCGAAATTGGCCTTGTCGAAATCGCTCGAGAGATAGGGCGCATAGGCGCGCAGCACCTTGAGCATCGCGTAATCCTGAAGGACGTTCACCGGGGTGTCGGCAAAGACCTTCGCTTCGCCCGTCAGCGCGCTCGGCTGTGCGACGAGGTAGAAGGGACGGCCGGTGACGCCCATCGCGGTCATGTACTGGGCCCAGGGGAAACCGGGCGCCTTGGCCGCGAAGTCGGCGGCGGTCCATTTATTGTAGGTCTTGTCCGCGTCGCGGCTTTCGATCCGCGTCCAGTGCGCGGTGGCGAGGCCCTTCTCCATCGCGAAGACCGCCGCGGCGCGCGCGGCGGCGTTGGGCTCGCCTGCGAGCGTCAGCATCTGCGCGAGATACGCCTGATAGGCGGTGCGGACCGCGGCGAGCTTGGCATCGTCCTTCAGATAATAGTCGCGATCGGGAAGCCCGAGGCCGCTCTGGCCGAAGCCGACGACATAGGTGGTCGGGTCCTTGTCGTCCTGCTGGACGCCGACGCCGACGAGCCCGCCGACCCCCTGGCGCTGCAGCTTCGCGATCTGGGTGACGAGCGCGGTCTTGTCGGTGGTCGTCTTGAGCGCGGCGAGCATCGGCTTCACCGGGCCCGCGCCCTTCGCATTGACCGCAGCCTCGTCCATGAAGCTCGCGTAGAAGTCACCGACCTTGTCGCCGGGCTTCGCGGTCGCCGCGTCGAGGATCGTCCGGGTGCGCTCGAGCGACAGGTCCTGGAGGACGTGGAACATGCCGTAGGACGAGCGATCGGCGGGGATCGGCGTCGCCTTCTCCCAGCCGCCATTGGCATAGTCGAAAAAGTCGGTGCCGGGCTTCACCGCGGTATCGCGCCCGGCCATGTCGAAGCCGAAATCGCCGATCTGCGGCTTGTTCGCATCTTTCGGCGCGACGGGACCGCTGGCCACACCGGCGAGCGCCGGCGACGGCGCGGCCCGTCGGGCCGGGGTCTGACTGGTCTGGGCCGAGACCGTTGCGGCGGAGGCGAGCAGAATGGCGGTGACAATCGACGTACGCATCAAGGACCCTCGGGGAAGAACTTCAGGATGCGGTGTGTTCTACGCCGATAAGACGCTCCGTCAATTCGTCGGGCGACAGATAGTGACGATTGTTACGATCCGCGATTATCGTGCCGGTGCCGCCACTTGCGGGCAATCCACAGCCGCCAGCCGAGTGCGCTGAGCGCATAGCCGCCGATCGAGGCCACCACGGTGATCGCCAGCAGACCGAGCGCGGTGGCGGGGCCGGCCTGCATCAGCCAGGGGATCCAGTCGGCTTGCGCGGCGGCTTCGGCGACCGGCTGGCCGGGGACGTGCGCGTCGATCCGCAGCATCCACGACCCGATCCAATAGGCGGCGATCCAGAGCGGCGGGGTCGTCAGCGGATTGGTGATGAAGGTGGTCAGCGCGGCGGTCGGCACATTGGCGCGGAACGGCAGCGCGAACAAAGCGGCGACGGGGGTCTGCGCGACCGGGACGAGGATCCCCGCGACCATGCCGAGCGCGACGCCGCGCGGCACCGAGCGCCGGGTGAAGCGCCACAATTCGGGCGCGAGCACGCGGTGCGCGACGGGGCGCAACAGGCGGTTGCGCTCCATCGAATCGCGGGTCGGCAGATTGCGATGCGACCACGCCGCGAGGCGCCCGAAGAGACCGACCGGCGCCCTGGTCACGGCTTATCCACGATCCCGCATGATCCGGCCCTGCTCGCGCTTCCAGTCCTGTTCCTTCACCGAATCGCGCTTGTCGTGGTTTTGCTTGCCCTTGGCGAGCGCGAGCTCGACCTTCGCGCGGCCCTTGGAATTGAAATAGATCATCAGCGGCACGAGCGTCATGCCCTGGCGCGCGACCGCGCCGAACATCTTGTTGATCTCGCGCTCGTGCAGCAGCAGCTTGCGCGGCCGCTTGGGCTCATGGTTGAAGCGGTTGCCGTGGCTGAATTCGGGGATGTTCGAATTGACGAGCTGGACCGTGCTGCCCTTCACCTCGGCATAGGCCTCCGCGATCGAGCCTTCGCCCCCGCGCAGTGCCTTCACCTCGGTGCCGGTCAGCGCGATCCCCGCCTCGAACACCTGCTCGATATAATAGTCGTACCGAGCGCGCCGGTTCTCGGCGACGATCTTGGTCTTTTCGAAGGTCGGGGGTTTGGGGCGTGCCATGGGATGCGCGATGTAGGAGGTCGGAGGGCGAAGGGGAAGCGGGCGTCGTATCGCGTTGGACGTTAATTGTCGGTCCTCCCGTCATCCTGACGTGCGTCAGGATGACGGACGGGGATCAGACCAGGCCGGCGTGCGCCAGCGCCGCGTCGACCGCGGCGCGCGAGGCGTCGCCCGCGGGGGTCATCGGCAGGCGCAGCGTCTCGGGGAAGCCGGCCCGCACCCGCGCCATGGCGTATTTGACCGGGCCCGGCGACGCGTCGGTGAACAGCGCGTCGTGCAGGGGATAGAGACGGTCCTGATAGGCGAGTGCCGTGACGAAATCGCCCGCCTGGCACGCCGCCTGAAACTCCGCGCAGAGCTTCGGCGCGACGTTGGCGGTGACCGAGATGCAGCCGGTGCCGCCCATCACGTTGAACGCGAGCGCGAGGTCGTCGTTGCCCGACAGCTGGCAGAAGTCTGGCCCGCAGGCTTCGCGGTGTTGCGACACGCGCGCGAGCACGCCGCTGGCGTCCTTCACGCCGACGAACACCTGCGGAAAGGCGGTAACGACCCGCGCCAGCGTCGCGGGCTGGATGTCGGTGACGGTGCGGCCGGGCACGTTGTAGAGGATGATCGGCAGCGGCGCATCGGCGGCGAGCGCCTCGAAATGCCGGAAGATCCCCTCCTGGCTCGGGCGGTTGTAATAGGGCGGGACCATCAGCGCGGCATCGGCGCCAGCCTCAAGCGCCGCACGCAGATTGGCCGAGGCGACGCGTGTGTCGTTCGACCCTGCCCCGGCGATCACGGGCACGCGACCCTTCGCCTGATCGACGCAGACGCGGACGACGTGGAAATGCTCGTCATAGGACAGGGTCGCTGCCTCGCCCGTGGTGCCGCACGCGACCAGCGCGGACGAGCCCTCGGCGATCTGCCACTCGACGAAATCGCGATAGGCGCGCTCGTCGAAAGCGCCGTCCGCGGCGAACGGCGTGACGAGCGCCGGGATCGACCCGGCAAAGGAAAAACCTGCAAACATCGGTATATTGCGCTCCTGCCGCGCTGAATTCGGGCGTTTCGTTCAGGACAGATACGGGTTGAACTGCTATCCTGTCCACATGGTAGCATTGGCGTTCAAATCGAGCATCGTCCTGGCGGCTTTGGCCGGCACGGCGGTATCTTCAGGGGTCGGACAGGAAACGCTCGACCGGTACCGAACGCAGCTTTCGAATATCGGCCCGCAGGCGCAGCCGATGGCGAGCGACGGCGCGATCGCCTCGACGATCGCGCAGTGGCGCGCACTGCAACAGACCGATGCGCTGCCGTTCGACAGCTATGCCGGGTTCCTGATGGCGCATCCCGGCTGGCCGAACGAGACCGCCAATCGCCGCGCGGCGGAGCGGCAGGCGGCGATCGGCAGCGGTGCGGCGGGCAGCGTCGTCGCATTCTTCACGCGCTATCCGCCGCAGTCCGCGGCGGGCAATCTCGCTTATGCGCGCGCATTGCAGGCAACCGGGCAGCGCGACCGGGCCTATGCCGCGGTGCGCACCGCATGGCGATCGGGCGGGCTGACGCCGATCGATCAGGTCGCGGTGACGACGGGCTTCCCCGGCGCGCTGTCGCCGGATGATCAGGATGCGCGGATGGACGCGCTGCTCTGGTCGGGGCAGACGAGCGCAGCGCAGCGGCAGATCCTGCTGGTGAGTCCCGCCAAGCGCGCGCTGTTCGAGGCGCGGCTCGCCTTCCGGACCAATGCGCCGAACGCGTCCGATCTGTCGGCGGCGACGATGGAGACGTATCGCGGCGACGCCGGCTATGTCGCCGACCGCGCGGTGTGGCTGCGCAACAGCGGCGCGAGCCCGAGCGCGCGGGCCTGGCTCGCGCGGCCGCGGGCGCTGACCACGCGGCCGG
>NZ_JPJC01000135.1:0-5631 GCF_000733135.1 Sphingomonas sp. FUKUSWIS1 | reverse complement strand
CGACCACCCCGCCCGCGCTCCCGACGATCCTCGCCGCGCCGCTCACCGACCGCCGCGCGCAGGCCCCCGCCGCGCCGCTCGTTGCGCAGATGCGCCAGCGCACCGGCTGTGCCGCGGACCAGTTCGGCCCCGTCACCAACGAGACCCATACGCTCGACGCGACCACCGATCTCGTCCTGCTATCCTGCGGATCCGGCGCGTATAATGTCATCACCCGCGCGCTGATCGTCCGCGACGGCAAGGCCAGCGAAGCCCCATTCGACCTGCCCCCGCAATTCGGCGAACCCGGCGCGAAACCCGCGCTCGTCAACGCCGGCTACGACCCGAAGACCGGGCTGCTCAGCTCCTACGCCAAGGGCCGCGGCATCGGTGATTGCGGCGTCGGCCAGGACTATGTCTGGGACGGCACCCGCTTCCGCCTCACCGAAATGCGCATGATGGGCGAATGCCGCGGCGCGATCACCTGGCCCGTCATCTGGCGCACGACCGTCGCTCGCAACTGACCTCGTCGTCCCCTTCTTCCGTCATCCTGACGAAAGTCAGGACCCAGAGTGACTTAGCGCCAACCTGTTTGGCTCTGGATCCTGACTTTCGTCAGGATGACGGCGCCCGCGGCTGACGACGCTCCTACCGCCCCGCCAGCTTCACCAGCGCATCCCCCGTCAACCGCTGGATCGTCCAGTCCTCCATCCCCACCGCACCCAGCTTCCGATAAACCGCGATCGCATCCGCATTCCAGTCGAGCACCGACCATTCGAACCGCGCGCACCCGCGGTCGATCGCGATCCCCGCCAGATGCGCGAGCAGCGCACCGCCGACCCCCTGCCCGCGCGCCTCGGGGGTCACGTACAGATCCTCCAGATACACCCCGCGCTTGCCCGTCCAGGTCGAGAAATTGTGGAAAAACACCGCGAAACCGACCGGCCCGTCTGCCCCGTCCGCGATCACCGCCTCCGCCGCGGGGGCATCCCCGAACAGCGCCTCGCCCAGCGTCGCCTCGGTCGCCTCGACCGCATCGGGCTCGCGCTCGAACGCCGCAAGCTCGCGCACGAAGCGCAGGATCGTGCCGGTATCGGCGCGGGTAGCGGAACGGATCTGGGTCATGCGGCGGCCTCCATCGACGTCTGCGCGATATCGCGCCGCCGCGCCGCATACAGGCATGCGACGACGATGACACCCGCGCCGCACGCGGTAAACGCCGACACCCGCTCGCCGAACACCAGATAGCCGAGCCCGGCGGCATAGACGAACGAGCTATATTCGGTCGTCGCGAGGAATCCCGTGTCGCCGTGGGCATAGGCCCAGCCGAGCAGCCACAGCGACGCGGTCGCCAGCCCCGCCGCCAGCAGCAGCCGCGGCCATGTCGCGGCGTCGGGCACCACCGCCAGCCACGGCGCCGCGAGCGCGAGCGTCGCGGTCACCACCAGCGCCTGGAAGAACGCGATCTCGCCCGGCCGCGCGGCCTGCGCCTGCACCCGCGCGATCACCAGATTGACCGCGTAGAGCAGCGCCGACCCCAGCACTGCCGCGACCCCCGTCAGGCTCGCCGCCCCCGCCGCGCCCTCGCGGCCATGCCCGATCATCACGATCCCGACCCCGCCCAGCGCCATGATCGATGCGACCACGACCCGGCGCCCGACGCGTTCGCCGAGCGTGACGGCGGCGAGAAGCAGCGCGAGGATCGGCGAGATGTAGGTCAGCGAAATCGCTTGCGCCATCGGCACGCGCGCCAGCACCCAGAAGAACAGCAGCGCCATCGCCGCGGTCACCAACCCCCTGGCAAGATGGAGTTTCAGCGCCCGCCCGCTCGGCCGCCCGCTCCGCCCGAGCTTCCAGGCGACCGCCCCCAGCCCGACACTCGCCATCTGCCGCCAGAGCAGCGCGTTATACACCCCGATCCCCAGCACCAGCGACTTCATCACCGCGTCCATGACCGAGAACAACCCGATCCCGAGCGCCGCGACCGCAAAGGCCAGCGCCGGCGAAACGCTACGCCCCGTCACGCCGCCCGCCCCGCCGCCGAGAAGATGCCAATACCCATCCCCCCGCTTAACCGGCATCCCCCACCGGCGCCATCATCGTCGGGGGCGGCAGTTCGCCCGCAAAAGCGGGGGCCCAGAGCCAAGCACCGCCACGCCCCCCCCGCTCGTGCTGAGCGAAGTCGAAGCACCGCCAAAACACGAGACGTCCGTCAGCCCACCCCGTCATCCTGACGAAAGTCAGGATCCAGAGCCAAGCAGCAGCACCCCTGGCCACCCTGGATCCTGACCTGCGTCAGGATGACGGAAGGTGAGGACGGCACGCAAAGCCGCCAACCGCCTGGAAAGACCCCGCTTATTCCGCCGCCATCTCCGGCACCAGCGCCGCGACCGCCGCATCCGCCGCCTCGATCTCCGCCGCCTTGGCCTCGACCAGCTTGACGATATGGTTCACCATGTCCGCGTCCTGGACATGATGGTCGGTGACCCCCGACAGATACACCATGTGCTTGCCGTTGCCGCCGCCGGTGATCCCGATATCGGTCTCGCGCGCCTCGCCCGGCCCGTTCACGACGCAGCCGAGCACGCTGAGCGACATCGGCGTGCGGATATGCTGCAATCGCTCCTCGAGCGCCTGGACGGTGCGGATCACGTCGAACCCCTGCCGCGCACAGCTCGGGCACGACACGACGCGCACGCCGCGGTTGCGGATGCCCAGCGCCTTCAGGATCTCGAACCCGACGCGCACTTCCTCCTCGGGCTCGGCCGACAGCGAGACGCGGATCGTGTCGCCGATCCCGTACCAGAGCAGGCTGCCCATCCCGATCGCCGACTTGACCGTGCCGCCGACGAACCCGCCCGCCTCGGTGATGCCGAGATGCAGCGGGCAGTCGACCTGTTCGGCAAGCTGCTGATAGGCCGCGACCGCCAGGAACAGGTCGGACGCCTTCACCGCGACCTTGAACTCGTGAAAGTCATGGTCCTGCAGCAACTTGATGTGATCGAGCGCCGATTCGACCAGCGCATCGGGACACGGCTCGCCATATTTTTCGAGCAGATGCCGCTCGAGGCTCCCGCCGTTCACGCCGATCCGGATCGCGCAGCCATTGGATTTCGCCGCGTCGACGACCTCCTTCACGCGGCTCGCCGAGCCGATATTGCCCGGGTTGATCCGCAGGCAGGCCGCGCCCGCATCCGCCGCCTCGAGCGCGCGCTTATAGTGGAAATGGATATCCGCGACGATCGGCACGCGGCTCGCGCGGACGATCTGTTTCAGCGCGCTGGTCGATTCGACGTCGGGGCAGCTGACGCGGATGATGTCGACGCCCGCCTCTTCGCAGCGGCGGATCTGGTCGACCGTCGCCTTGATGTCGTCGGTCGGCGTGTTGGTCATCGTTTGCACGGTGACGGGCGCATCGCCACCGACGGGAACGTTGCCGACCATGATCTGGCGGCTCGTACGGCGGGTGATATCGCGCCAGGGACGAAGGGACATGAAGATTCCTCGTGGGTTCACCGCCGTATATAGCGGCTGGACGCGGCGAGCGAAACAACGCTGGCACATGCCGCCGCACGGCCATAGGTTGCCGCATCTCAGCGGAGCCCGATCGATGACCCTGTCCCTCTACGATGCGACGATCCCCTCCAATCTCCAGGTCCTGCGCGCGCTCGACGCACTGCTCGACAAGGCGGAAGCCTTCGCCACCGAGCGCGGGATCGACCCCGCCACGCTGATCGACGCAAGGCTCGCCGACGACATGCTCCCCTTCGGCTATCAGGTGAAGTCGTGCGTCGCGCATTCGGCGGGCGGCGTGCAGGGCGTCCGCGACGGCGTCTTCTCTCCCGACCGCAGCGCCTGGCCGACCGATTTCGCCGGGCTCCACGCCGCGGTCCAGGGCGCGATCGCGACGCTCGAGGGCTATGACCCAACCGAATTCGACACGCTCGCCACCACCGCGACGAAGTTCGAATTCGGCAGCTATGTCATGCCCTTCACCGGCGCCAACTTCCTTTTGTCCTTCTCGCAGCCCAATTTCTACTTCCACGCCAGCATCGCCTACGCGATCCTGCGCGCACAGGGCGTCCCGCTCGGCAAACGCGACTTCCTCGGCGTCCCCCGCATCGCCGCCTGACCGGGCCGGGCCGGGCGGGCCCGCGCCGGCGTGACGGGACAGCGCGTGCTTGCAGCCCCGTCACCCGCCGCCTAGGGCGCTGCGATGACCCGGCATTACGGCATGGACTGGCTGCGGATCGGCGCCTTCGCCCTGCTGATCCTTTACCATATCGCGATGGTCTTCGTGCCGTGGAACTTCCACGTGAAGTCGCTGCATGTCGAGGACTGGGTCCGGTTGCCGATGCTCGCCACCAATGCGTGGCGGCTGACGCTGCTGTTCGTCGTCTCGGGCTATGCCAGCCGCGCGCTGCTCCGCCGCTCGAGCGGCCCGGTCCGCTTCTTCGCGACGCGCTGCTACCGGCTGCTCGTGCCGCTCGCCTTCGGCATCCTCGTCATCGTCCCCCCGCAACCCTGGGTCGAGCTCGTCACCCGGCACGGCTATGCGGGCAGCTACTGGACCTTCTGGACGCACGACGCCTTCCGCTTCGCCCCGCTCGACGGGCTCTGGCTGCCCGCCTGGAACCACCTCTGGTTCGTCGTCTATCTCTTTGTCTACACGACGGTCCTGACGCTCGGCGTCGCGCTGGTCCGGGGCCCACGAAGCCTGCGCAGCCACCAGAATGTCCGCAGCCGCGGCGCGCAGCGGCTCTTCGACCGCGTCTTCGGCGGCTGGCTGGTGCTGCTCCTGCCGCTCGCCTGGCTCATCTTCGTCCATGGCTGGTGGTTCCAGATGGCGGCCGAGAGCCAGGCGCTGCTCGGCGACTGGATCGCGCACATCACCTATTTCCCCGCCTTCCTGTTCGGCTTCGGCCTCGCGCGCTCCGAACCCGCGATCGCCGCGATCGCGCGGCTGTGGAAGGTCGGCGCCGGGCTCGCGCTGCTCGGCTATGCGACGATCCTCGGCATAGAGCTTGGCTGGCCCGCCGGGGTTGCGAAGCCGCACTGGCTCTATACCGCCTACGGCATCGCGCATGCGCTTGAACAATGGGGCGGAATCGTCGCGCTGATCGGGCTCGCCGAACGCCATCTCAACCGCGACCATCGCTGGCGGCCGATGCTGACCGAGGCGGTGTTCCCCTTCTACCTGATCCACCAGACGATCATCGTCCTCGTCATGTACGCGCTGCTCCCCGCGGGGCTTCCCGGCTGGGCCGAGTTCACGGTGCTGCTGGTCGCGACCGTCGCCGGCTGCTTCGCCTTCTACCGGATCGGCCGCAGGGTCGCCCCCTTGCGCCCGCTGATCGGGCTGCGTCTCCACCTTCGTCCCACCCCGCCAACCTTGTGAAAGCCCCCATGCCCCAACCCAACTGGACCCTCGTCATCCACGGCGGCGCGGGCAAGCTCGACCGCGAGATGCTTTCCGCCGACCAGGATTCGGGCGCGCGCGCCGGCCTGTCGCGCGCACTCGATGCCGGCTCGGCGGTGCTCGCGGGCGGCGGCACCGCACTCGACGCGGTCGAGGCCGCGGTCCGCGTGCTCGAGGATGATCCGCACTTCAATTCGGGCCGCGGCGCGGTCTTCACGCATGACGGCGGGATC
>NZ_JPJC01000134.1:0-3787 GCF_000733135.1 Sphingomonas sp. FUKUSWIS1 | reverse complement strand
GGTCCGACCGGCACCGGCAAGGAAGTGCTGGCCCGCGCGATCCACAATGGTTCGCCGCGCAAGACCGGCCCGTTCATCGCAATCAACTGCGCAGCACTCCCCGAATCGATGCTTGAGGCGATGCTGTTCGGCCACCAGAAGGGCGCGTTCACCGGCGCGTCATCGGGCGGTGAGGGCTTTTTCCGCGCCGCCAACGGCGGCACGATCCTGCTCGACGAGATTGCCGAGATGCCGCTGACGCTTCAAGCCAAGCTGCTCCGCGTGCTCCAGGAGCGCGAGGTCGTCCCGCTCGGCGCGACCGTGCCGCAGCCGATCGACGTCCGCGTCATCGCCTGCGCCAATCGCGACCTGCAGGGCGAGGTCGCCGCCGGCCGGTTCCGCGCCGATCTCTATTACCGGCTCGCGGTGTTCCCGCTGACCACCAAGTCGCTCGCCGAGCGGCCGCAGGATATCCCTGCGCTCGCCGCGACGATGATCCTGCGTCATGCCGGCAACCGCAACGTCATTCCCTGGCCGTCGCGCGCGGCGATCGAGGCGCTGATGCTGCACGACTGGCCGGGCAATGTCCGCGAGCTCGAGAACGTGATCCAGCGCGCGCTGCTGTTCTGCGGCGGCGACACGATCGAGGCGAGTCACATCCTGTTCGATCGCCCGGTGACGATGACCTTCGCCCCGCGCCCCGCGCCGGTCGTCGCGCCCATCGCCGAACCGCTCGTGCCCGTTGCCGCGACGCCCGCCGAACCGCAGACCGATACGTTGGGCACCATTGTCCAGATGAGCGAGTTCGCGGCGATCCGCGAGACGCTGAAGGCATGCGGCGGCAGCCGGATCGAGACCGCGCGCCGGCTGGGCATTTCGGAGCGCACGCTGCGCTATCGCCTCGCCAAGGCACGCGAACAGGGTGAGGACTTCGCCCGGGTGATGTCGGCATGAGCGGCGTCAGCGGAATCGGCGGCGGCGCGATGAGCGTCGACCGCGTCATGGCGCTGCGCTCGCAGATCCTCGAGCGCAACCAGGCGCTCGCTCGCGCCAGCCAGACCGGCCCGACGGTCGCGCCGACCGAGACGAAACCCGTCAGCTTCGGCGACACGATGGAAACCGCGCTGAAGAGCGTGAACGAGGGCCAGACCCAGGCCGCCAAGCTCAGCGAAAGCTATGAGCGCGGCGAGACCGTCGACATCGCCAAAGTGATGCTCGCGCGCCAGCAGGCGTCGGTCGGGTTCGAGGCGACGCTGCAGGTCCGCAACAAACTCCTGTCCGCCTACAAGGACATCATGAGCATGCCGGTGTAATGATATGAGCACTGCCCTCATCCCCGCTTCGTCGGCCAATGGCCTCCCCGAGAAATTCGCCAACCCGCTCAAACAGATAAAGTCCGCCTTCGCGCAGCCCGCGGTACGCCGCTCGCTGCCGATGGTGCTGATGATCGGCCTGATCGCCGCCGCCGCGCTCGCGTGGATGACATTGTCCTCGCCGACGCAGAAGACGCTGTTCACCAACCTGCCCGATGCCGACAAGGCCGCGGTCACCTCCGCGCTGACGACCGCGAACATCAAGAGCCGGATCGACGATTCGACGGGTTCGCTGACGGTTGCCGAGGAGGATTATTCGCGCGCGCGGATGCTGCTCGCCGGCCAGGGCCTGCCCAAGGCGGCACCCGGTGGTTACGCGATCCTCGACCAGCTGCCGATGGGCGTCAGCCGCGCGGTGGAAGGCGAACGCCTGCGCCAGGCGCGCGAATCCGAGCTCGCCCGGTCGATCGAGGAGATCGACGCGGTAGCCGAGGCGCGCGTGCATCTCGCGACGCCCGAAGCCTCGGTGTTCGTCCGCGACAATGCCGCACCCTCTGCCTCGGTGATCCTGAAACTGCAGGGTGGCCGGTCCTTGAGCGACGCACAGGTCGCCTCGATCATCAACCTCGTCGCATCGTCGGTACCCGGCATGAAGCCCGATTCGGTGACGATCGTCGACCAGATGGGCGCGCTGCTGACCAAGCCGGGCGGCGTCGACGGCGTCGGCGCGGCGGGCGACAAGCGGATCGAGATCCAGCGTCGCGTCGAGGACAAGTACCGCACCCAGCTGATTCAGCTGCTGACCCCGCTGGTGGGGGCCGGCAACTTCACCGCCGAGGTCCAGGCCGACGTCAATCTCGACGAGACCCAGGCGACGCGCGAAAGCTATGACAAGCAGGGCGTTCTGCGCGCCGAGACGGGCAACTGGACCGGCAACCAGAAGGACGGCGCGGCGACACCGGGCGGCATCCCCGGCGCGCTCAGCAACACGCCGCCCGCCGCCAGCACGCTCCAGGCACCGCAGCCCGCGACCGGCAATCCCGGCATGCCGCAGCCCGTCGCCGGTGGCCCCGCCCCCGACGCAATGAAGCAGTCCGACCAGTATCAGCGCGCCTATGACCTGGGCCGCGAAGTGTCGGTGACCCGCGCCACCCCGGGCAGCGTCAAGCGCCTGTCGGTCGCGGTACTGCTCCGCGATCCCGACAAGACGCGCCGCACCGCGATGGAGATCAACCAGATCACCGACCTCGTAAAAAGCGCGGTCGGCTTCGACCAGACGCGCAACGACAATGTGACGGTGATCAGCCGCAAGTTCGCCGGCGCCGATGCCGCCGCCGATACCGGTCCCGCCTGGTACGACAATGCGTGGCTGCCGGTGCTGGCGCGCAACGGAACCGCGATCGTCATCGCGCTGCTCGTCCTGCTGCTCGGTGTTCGCCCGATCGCCAAGGCGCTGATGAAGAAGCGCGAGGACGCGACGCCGCGGCCCGCCTTCGGCCAGACGATCGAGGGTGCCGAGGGCGAGGATGCCGAGGCCCTGACCGGTCCGGTCGTCGTCCCCCCGGTCAGCCTCGACCAGCTCGAAAGTTCGCGCGGCTATGACGAGCGGGTCGGCGCGGTCCGCGGCTTCACCCGCGACAATCCGACCCGCGCCGCGCTCGCCGTGCGCGACATGATCAAGGCGGACGCACGCTGATGGAGGGCTTGCGCACCTATACCGGCGTGGAGCGTGCCGCCGTGCTGATGATGCTGGTGGGCGAGGACGAAGCCGCCGCGATCCTGCAGAAGCTCGACCCGGAGGAGGTCCGTCAACTTGGCGCGGCGATGTTCAAGGTCGCCGATGTCTCCGAGCAGGAGGTCGAGACGGTGCTCGACGATTTCGTCGACCGCGCACGCGAGCGTACGACGATCGGCTTCGACCCTCGTCCCAAGATCGAGGCGGTGATGAACCGCGCGCTCGGCCGCGAAAAGGCCGAGAGCGTCCTCGCACGGATCACCCCGGCCGAGGCGGCATGCGAACTCGAACTGCTCGACTGGCTCGATGCGAGCGAGATCGCCGCGATGATCGAGAAGGAGCATCCGCAGATCGCCGCGGTGCTGATCGCCAATCTCGACGCGTCGGTCGGCGGCCAAGTGCTCGAACTGATGCCCGATGCGGTCCAGCCCGATATCCTCCACCGCATCGCCCGGCTCGGGCCGATCACGCCCGAGGCAGTCGACACGCTGCGCACGTTGCTCGCCAATCGCACCGGCGCCGGATCGACCGGCCAGGGCGTGACGCTGGGCGGCACGCGCGAGGCAGCCAAGATCCTGTCCGGCGCGCGCAAGGCGACCGAGCAGCGCGTCATGCCCAAATTGTTCAAGATCGACCGCGACGTCGCCAAGGCGATCGAGGAGGCGATGTTCGTGTTCGACAACCTGCTTGAGCTCGACGACAAGAATCTGGGCACGCTGATCCGCAACGTCGATGGCGAGATCCTCACCAAGGCGCTCAA
>NZ_JPJC01000133.1:0-2087 GCF_000733135.1 Sphingomonas sp. FUKUSWIS1 | reverse complement strand
CGGGCGCGTTCTGGAGCGTCGAGCCGAGCTTGTGGATCGAGCCGATCGTGCCGCAATCGCTGAGCAGCGAGCCGTCCGCGCGGATCGTCGCGCGCCAGCGGCGCTTGCCGTCGGTCAGCACCGTGCCGGGCGCGAGATAGGCATTCTCGACGAGCACGCCGAACGCGACCTTGGGCTGCGCGCGCGGGCTCATCATCGTCGCCAGCGCGGATTCGTCGAGCGGCAGTGCGGCCTCGATCCGCTCCTGCGCCGCCTCGATATACTCGCCCTCGCGGTCGATTCCGATCCAGCTGCGCCCCAGCCGCTTGGCGACCGCGCCGGTCGTGCCGGTGCCGAAGAACGGGTCGAGCACGACGTCGCCGGGCTTGGTGCACGCGAGCAGGATCCGGTAGAGCAGCGCCTCGGGCTTCTGCGTCGGATGGACCTTGGTGCCGTTTTTCTTCAACCGCTCGGGGCCGCCGCAGATCGGGAATTCCCAGTCGCTGCGCATCTGCAGCTCGTCGTTGAGCGTCTTCATCGCGCGGTAGTTGAAGGTGTATTTCGCCTTCTCGCCCTTCGACGCCCAGATCAGCGTCTCGTGCGCGTTGGTGAAGCGGGTGCCGCGGAAATTGGGCATCGGGTTGGTCTTGCGCCAGACGATGTCGTTGAGGATCCAGTAGCCGAGATCCTGCACCGCCGCGCCGACGCGGAAGATGTTGTGATAGCTGCCGATCACCCAGATGCTGCCATCGTCCTTGAGGATCCGGCGCGCTTCCTTCAGCCAGGCGCGGGTGAAGCGGTCATAGGCAGCGAAGGTGTCGAACTTGTCCCACTCGTCGGTGACCGCGTCGACATGGCTGCCATCGGGGCGATAGAGCTCGCCGCCGAGCTGGAGATTGTAGGGCGGATCGGCGAAGATCATGTCGATCGAGTTCGACGGCAGCGCCTTCATGCGCTCGATACAGTCGCCGCGCAGGATCTGGTCGAGCGGCAGCGCGGGCTGCACCGCCGGCGCCGCTACCCTCTTTACCGCGCGCGGCCGCGCGATCGTGTCGATCAAACCCATGTTTTTGCGCCCCTTGTCGACCCCCATAGCTGCGGAATTGTCCGACTCCGTCAAGCAGAGTTTGATGAACGGCGCGCGGGCGCGAATCCGTCGGTGCGACCAAACGAGTCGCCGTCGCCCAGATGTTGAGTCGTGACAGACTCGCGCCTCAAGCCCTTGGGGTGTGGCGCGAAAGACTCAGCTCGTCGTTTCCTTCGCGAAAAGGCCCTCGCGCGTCCGATAGGCCGCCGCGACGGGGGCGAAACTGCGGCGATGAATCGGTGTGGGGCCATGATCGCGCAGCGCCTTCATGTGGTGCGCGCAGCCATAGCCCTTGTTCGAATGCCAGTTATATTCGGGGTGGACGTCGGCGGCGGCGATCATGATCAGGTCGCGCGTGTGCTTGGCGACGATCGAGGCGGCGGCGATCGACAGCGATTTCGCATCGCCCCCGACCAGCGGGGTGGCGGGGTAGCTCCAGCGCGGCAGGCGGTTGCCGTCGACCAGCACATGGCCGGGCGCGTGGCCGAGCTCGGTGGCAAGCGCATCGACCGCGAGCGTCATCGCCTTCATCGTCGCCCAGTAGATGTTGAGCGTGTCGATCTCATCGGGCTCGACGATGCCGATACCGACGATCGCACAGCCCTTGAGCCGCGCGCAGAGCCGTTCGCGCTCGGAGGCGGAGAGCTTCTTCGAATCGTCGATGCCGCGGGGCACGCCCTTTGCGGGCAGGATCACCGCGGCGGCGACGACCGGGCCGGCGAGCGGACCGCGACCGGCTTCGTCGACGCCGGCGACGGGGCCGACGCAGAGCTTTTCATGTTTCATGCCGGGCATGTGCGGTCTTTCAGCTGGTCGAACGGGCTGACGCCGAGCGCGTGCCCCATCGGCCCGTGCCCTGCGCCAAGCCCCGGCGGCTGCGCAAGCGCGGCGCGGACGAACGCGATCGCGCGCGCGATGGCTGCGTCGAGCGGCATGCCCTGGCCGAGCCCGGTGGCGATCCCGCTGGCGAGCGTGCAGCCGGTGCCGTGCGCGTGGCGGGTTTCGATGCGGGGGTTGGTCC
>NZ_JPJC01000132.1:0-7197 GCF_000733135.1 Sphingomonas sp. FUKUSWIS1 | reverse complement strand
CCCGCCGCACCCGAGGCGGCGATCGACGCTGGTGGTGCGACGATCACCGGTCGGGGCGAGGCGGGCGCGACCGTTACGGTGCGTGATGCTGCCGGCACCGTAATCGGGACCGTTGTCGTGGCGGCGGACGGCAGCTTCAATGCCTCGCTGTCGCCCGCGCAGGCGAATGGCGGCAGCCTCGCCATCACGCAGACCGACGTTGCCGGCAATGTCTCCCCCGCCGTGCAGGTCGCTGCGCCCGATACCACCGCACCTAGAGCCCCCGAGGCGGCGATCGACGCTGGTGGTGCGACCGTCACCGGTCGGGGCGAAGCTGGTGCCACCGTCACGGTCCGCGACGCTGCGGGCATTGTAATCGCCAGCGTCGTGGTGGCGGCGGACGGCGGCTTTACGACGCCGCTGTCGCCCGCGCAGGCGAGTGGCGGCAGCCTCGCCGTCACACAGACCGATGCTGCGGGTAATGTCTCCGCTGCGGTGCAGATCGCGTCGCCCGACCTCACCGCGCCGGTGACCCCCGCCGCGGCGGTGAACGGCGACGGGACGCTGCTCAGCGGCACGGGCGAGCCGGGCGCGCGGGTGACGGTGACCGACGCCAATGGCGTGGTGATCGGCACCGCGACCGCCGGGACGGACGGCGCCTTTGCGGTGCCGCTGTCGCCGGCGCAGACCAATGGCGAGACGCTGGGCGTCAGCCAGGCGGATGCGGCGGGCAATGCCTCGCCCGTGGTCGGGGTCGTTGCGCCCGACCTCACCGCGCCGGCAACACCGACGATCGCGCTCGACGGCACCGGCACGATCGCGACCGGCACGGGCGAGCCGGGTGCGACCGTCACCATCACCGGCGAGGGCGGCATTGTGCTCGGAAGCGGAAGCGTCGACGCCGGCGGACGCTATGAAATCACGCTGCGATCGCCGCAGACCGATGGTGAGCGGGTCGAGGCGGTCCAGAGCGACGCCGTGGGCAATGTGTCGGGCAATGCGAGCACGATCGCG
This sequence comes from Sphingomonas sp. FUKUSWIS1, assembly GCF_000733135.1. Lineage (NCBI taxonomy): Bacteria > Pseudomonadati > Pseudomonadota > Alphaproteobacteria > Sphingomonadales > Sphingomonadaceae > Sphingomonas > Sphingomonas sp. FUKUSWIS1. The sequence goes on along the minus strand of NZ_JPJC01000132.1, from coordinate 6,204 downwards.
CCCGACTTCACAGCGCCGGCGCAGCCGGTCGCCGCGATCAACGGGGACGGTACGCTGGTGACGGGGACGGGCGAACCCGGCGCGCAGATCCTGGTCCGCGACCTTGCCGGCACCACGATCGGCACCGCGCAGGTCGGGGTCGACGGGCAATATAGCGTGCTGCTCGACCCGGCACAGGCGAATGGCCAACGGCTCGCGGTGATCCAGACGGACGCCGCAGGCAATGCTGCATCCCCACTGTCGCTGATCGCCCCCGACGTGACCGCGCCGGCTGCCCCGGCCGCCGCGCTCGATGCGACGGGGACGATCGTGAGCGGCAGCGGCGAGCCCGGCGCCCGGATCTCGGTCCGCGACGCGAACGATACCGAGATCGGCGCGGCGATCGTCGATGCGCGCGGCAATTACGATGTCGTGCTAATCCCGCCGCAGATCGACAGCCAGCTGATCTCGGTCGTGCAGGCGGATGCCGCGGGCAATGTCTCGACCGCCACCGCGCTGATCGCACCCGACCAGACTGCGCCGGCCGCGCCGACTGCGACGGTCGCCGCCGATGGCGCAAGCCTGACCGGAACCGGAGAAGCGGGTGCGACGCTGACGGTGCGCAGCCCGGTCGGGGCGGTGATCGGCACGGTCATCGTCGCGGGCGATGGCAGTTATACCGTCACGCTGACTCCGCCGCAGATCGACGGGGAGACGCTGAGCGTGCGGCAGGTCGATGCCGCGAGCAATGCCTCGCCCGAGGCGACCGCCGTCGCGCCCGATCTGGTCGCCGATCTCGGCCCCGATGCACCGACCGCGACGATCACCATCGACGGCAGCGCCGTGACGGGGAGCGCGGTAGCGGGCGCGACGGTCACGCTGTTCGATGCCGATGGCGTGGTGATCGCGACGGGTCTCGCCGCGGGCGACGGACAATATAGCATCGCGCTCGTCCCTGCGCTGCGTGACGGCGAGACGATCCGCGTGACGCAAACCGACGGCGACGGCAATGTCTCGCCCCCCGCGACCGCGATCGCCCCCGACCTGACCGCGCCCGACGCCCCCAGCGCGGTGCTCGACCAGACGGGCACGGCCCTGACCGGGACGGGCGACGCCGGCGCGGCGATCACGGTGCGCGATGCCGACGGCACCGTGATCGGCACCGCGACAGCGAACGCCGCCGGGGCGTTTGCGGTGATCCTTGATCCTGCGCAGCGCGATGGCGGGACGCTCGCGGTGACGCAGGCGGACGCCGCGGGCAATGTCTCGGCGCCTGCGCTGGTCGCGGTGCCCGATGTCACCGCCCCTGCAGCGCCGACGGCGATCGTCGAGGGCGATGGCAGCCTGCTCGTCGGCACGGGCGAGGCGGGTACGATCGTCACCGTGCGCGATCCATCCGGCACCGCGATCGGTACCGCGACCGTCGCCGCCGATGGCGGTTTTCGTATCGTGCTCGACCCCGTCCAGGCGGATGGCGAGACGCTGAGCGTGACGCTGACCGACGGGGCGGGCAATGTGTCCGCACCCGCCACCGCGATCGCCCCCGACATCACCGCGCCGGGCGTGCCGACCGCGACGATCAGCGGGGACGGTTCGGTCGTCACCGGATCAGGCCAGGTCGGCGCCACCGTGACCGTCACCGCTCCCGGCGGAGCGACGCTTGGGACCGCCATCGTCGCCGTTGACGGCGCCTATGCCGTCGCGCTTACCCCCCCGCAGCGCGACGGCGAGGCGCTGTCGGTCGTCCAGGCCGACCGCGCGGGGAATGTCTCGGCCCCGGTGGGTCTGCTGGCCCCCGATACCACCGCACCCGACGCGCCCGCCGCGACGATCAGCGGCGATGGCAGTATCGCGACCGGTACCGGCGCGCCTGGTGCGACGATCAGCGTCACCAACGCAGCGGGCATCGTGATCGGTACCGCGATCGTCGCGGAGGACCGGAGCTATGCCGCAACGCTGACCCCGGCGCAGGCCAATGGCGAGAGGCTCGGCGTGACGCAGGCCGACGCGGCGGGCAATGTCTCCGTGTCGACCGGCGTGACCGCCCCGGACATCACCGCGCCGCCTGCGCCCGTCGCGATGCTCGACGCGAGCGGATCGGTCGTCATGGGCACCGGCGAGCCCGGCGCGACGCTGACGGTCCGCGATGCTTTTGGTACGCCGCTGGGAACCGCGATCGTCACTGCGCAGGGCGATTATAGTGTCACGCTCGCGACCCCGCAGATCGACCGTCAGGCACTGAGCGTGGCGCAGGCCGATGCCGCGGGCAATCCGTCGCCCGCGACCACGCTGACCGCGCCCGACCTGACCGCGCCGGCCGCGCCGCTGGCCACCGTCGCGCCTGATGGACTCACGCTCACCGGTACGGGCGAGGCGGGAGCGACGGTGACCGTCCGCGATCCGCTGGGCCGCGTGCTGGGTCAGGCCGTCGTCCAGGGCGACGGCACCTATACGGTGCCGCTCGATCCGGCGCAGACCAACGGCGAAGTGCTGGGGGTCGACCAGCGGGACGCGGCCGGCAACGGCTCGCCCATCGTGACCGCGACCGCACCGGACCTCGTCGCGGACACCACGCCCGATGCGCCGAGCGCCGCGGTCGACCCGGATGGCGCTGCGGTGGCGGGGATGGCGAATGCCAGTGCTGCGGTCACCGTCTATGATGCGGTCGGGACGATCATCGGCACCGGCGTCGCCGGTCCGGACGGAAGCTATCGGATCGCGCTCGTCCCCGCCCGGATCGACGGCGAGACGGTCCGCGTCACGCAGACCGACGCGGACGGCGACGTCTCGCCGCCCGCCACCGCGGTCGCGCCCGACCTGACCGCCCCCGCCGCCCCGACGGCGACCCTCGATCTGACGGGAAGCGTCGTCACGGGCACGGGCGAACCGGGAGCGACGATCACGATCCGCGCGGCCGACACGACCAGTCTGGGCACCGCGATCGTCGGCGCGAACGGCGCCTATGCGGTGACGCTGACGCCCGCGCAGACCGATGGCCAGACGCTGGCGGCGACACAGGCCGACGCCGCCGGCAACATATCGACGCCAATCGTGCTGATCGCGCCCGATTACACCGCGCCCGCCCTGCCCGTCGTCACGATCGCGCAGGACGGCAGCACAGCGACGGGGATCGGCGAGCCGGGTGCGACCGTGACGATCCGTCTCGGTGCCGTCATCTTGGGCACCGCACAGGTCGCGGCGGATGGCAGCTACACCGCGCAGCTGAGCCCGGCGCCGGTCAATGGCGAGACGCTGTCGGCGAGTCAGGCCGATCCCACCGGCAACGTCTCGGCGGTCGCGACCGTTGCGGCGCCCGACATCACCGCCCCGCCGCCGCCGATCATCTCCGCGATCACCAACGACGGCACGACGCTGACCGGGACGGGCGAGGTCGGCGCACGGGTCGAGGTTCGCGGTCCCGATGCCACGCTGATCGGTGTCGCGACCGTCGATGCCGATGGCCGCTATACGGTCACGCTGGCGCCGGCACAGGCGGCGGGCGGGACGCTGAGCGTCACCCAGGCCGATGCCACGGGCAATGTCTCGGTCTCGGCCAGCATCGCCGCCCCGTTCGACATCGCCGCGTTCGGCAATGTCGACGCCGCCGGCCTCGATCTCCTGCCGACCACGGCCCCGGTCGATCTGGGGAGTGCCCGCTATCTCGCCCTTGTCTCGCTGGGCCTCGTCGACCTCGACGCCGAGGTGCTCGCGGTCCGCAACGTCCGCTTCTCGGTGGCGGAGGGCCACAGCCTGGATGCACGGTTCACCTATGACGCGGCGGTGTCGATCGGCGTCGCCAGCGACTATGCGGTGGTCGTGCAGCGGCTGGTGGGGACACAGTGGGTCGCGGTCACCGGCAGCGGGCCGGCCTCACTGCTCGAGATCGGCCTGCTCAACGACAATCTCAGCGCCAGCGAGACGCTGGGGCCGGGCGTGTACCGGGCCTTCCTGACCTTCCAGGGGACGACGGGCGTCGGGCTGCTCGGCGATCTGTCGGTTGCCGGGATAGATTCGGACTTCACCGATATTGCCGGTGCAACGCCCATCGCGGCGGTCGGCAACGTCATCACCGACGCGGGCCCGGGTGGCGAGATCGACGTCACGGGCCCCGGAACGCGCGTCGCCAGCGTCACGGTCAACGGCGTGACGGCCGACGTCGGACCGGACGGGAGCAGCGTGACCGGCGTCTGGGGCAGCCTGAGGATCAACCCCGACGGCAGCTACAGCTACACCCCCGTCGCGAATGCCGGCGCGATCGGGCGGACCGAGACCTTTACCTACACGCTGGTCGACCCGACCGATGGCGAGCGTGAAACCGCGACGTTGACGATCGCGATCGGCAGCCCGGACATCACCGGCGCACCGCTTGCGGTCGCCGACCAGGCGTTTGCCGACGTGACGTTCCAGAACGTCGTCACGACGCTGCCGCCCGCACGGACGTTCGACTTCCCGTCGACCGGGACCATCCTGACGGGGCAGGTCACCGGCACGGGCACCGGCAGTTTCACCGTCGCCCCCGCCGCGGTGTCGGATATCACGATCGTCGCCGCGCGAACGGGCGGGCTGCTCTCCGTACTGCCGGCCTACACCGTCAGCGTGCGGAACGCCGAGGGAGTCGTCGTTCGCACCGGCACCATCAATACGGCGTTGAACCTGGGGCTCGGCGGCGTCGCGACCTTCACCTTCGACGACCTGCCCAGCGGCAGCTATTCCTACCAGGTCAGCAGCAACGCGCCGCTTAGCGTCGGGAGTTACGGCACCACGGTCTCGCTCGGCTCAAGCACCTTGTTCCTCAACGATTACACGCTGGCGACGCGTGAGACCGCGACGGGCAATCTGCTCGACAATGACACGACCAATACCAGCTTCGCGGCGATCCGCGTTGATCGCGGCAGCGGGTTTGCCGAGATCGGCGACACTCCGGTCACGCTGACCGGCCGATATGGCACGCTGCAAATCGATGAGACCGGCGGCTATGCCTATCAGCCCAGCGCGACGCTCGGCTTCTCCGCAGTCGATCTCACCGACAGCTTCACCTATCAGCTCGTCCAGCCCAATGGCGTGCTGTCCACCGCGACGCTGACCGTGACGATCGACGTTCCCGGCGACGGACCCGCCGCCGCGGCAGGCTTCGCGTCGGTCGCATCGGACGCAAACGGGTTCGCGGAGCTGACGGCGCTGGTGGAGACCGGGGACCTCGACGTCATCCCGCTCGACGCGCTGACGGCACAGAGCGTCGAATCGGGCGCGTTCGCGGCGGCCGGGCCGGTGATCGGGCTCGCCACCTATGATCTGTTCGAGGGTCAGGGCGAATTGGAGGACGTGCTGTCACAGTATCTTGCAGAGGAACCACAAGCATTGACTGGAGAAGAGCCCGATACGGTTTCGTTTGATCCGATCGTCGTCACGGAAATCGCCACCGTCGTCGATCCGTTCGATTACCTCGCCACTATCCCGGATCAGGATCAGAACGGATTTGTCACCAGTCATGTTGTATAAGCATTCGAAACTGGTCTTTTCTAGAACCATTTCAGCAACTTAAAGACTGTTTACTCTATACGTTTCGTTAAGCACCCCTGTCCTTTGCTGGTGCCAGCAGAGGACAGGGACGCAATGATCACTTCCACTATGAGCGCGATGCGATCGCTGGCCGCGGGCGTCCTATTGGCGGCTGTACCGTGCAACGCCGGGCAAGCGGTCGACACCCCTCGCCCCGCAACGCCGGGTCCGGTGACGCTCGAAACCGCGGCACGCGAAGCGGTTGCCTGGCATCCGTCGTTGACCGAGGCAGCGGGCGCGCTGGCGGCGCGCGGCGAGGAGGTGAAAGCGGCACGCGCGGGCTATCTTCCCACCATCAGCGCCGGGATCGGCAGCGGGTTTGACAGTCGCGTATCGGGCACCCTGCGGCCGCGACCGCAACTGGGCGCGTCGCAGATGCTGTTCGATTTCGGCAAGGTGTCGAGCGAGATCGCGGGCGCGCGCGCCGGGACGCGGGTCGGGCGTGCCGAGATGCTGCTCGCGGTCGACACGCTGATCCGCGACACAGCCTATGCCGTGATCGAATATCAGCGCGCGTCGGCCCAGCGGATCATCGCGGCCGAACAGGCGGACCGGATCCGCGAGATCAGCGAGCTTGTCGGCAAGCGCACCGCCTTTGGTGCCATTGACGCGGATATATTGCAGGTCGCGACCGACCGCATTCTCCAGCCGGCTGGTGATCGTATC
>NZ_JPJC01000131.1:0-922 GCF_000733135.1 Sphingomonas sp. FUKUSWIS1 | reverse complement strand
ACATTGCCGGTCGGCTCGTCCGCGACCAGCATCTCGGGCCGGGCGATCACCGCGCGGGCGATCGCGACGCGTTGCTGCTCACCGCCCGACAAGGTCGCCGGTCGTGCCTCGGCGCGTTCGGTCAGGCCGACCCAGGCGAGCATCTCCTCGACCGGTTGGCGCAGATCCGCCTCGGGCATCCCCGCGACGCGTAGCGGCAGAGCGATATTGTCCCAGGTCGACAGGTGCGGGACGAGCCGAAAATCCTGGAACACCACGCCGATGCGGCGGCGGAACCCCGGCATCCGGTCACGCGGGAGCAGCACGGCATCCTCGCCGAACAGCCGGATCACGCCGCGGCTCGGGCGCTGGGCGAGATAGAGCAGCCGGAGCAGCGACGTCTTGCCCGCACCGCTCGCGCCGGTCAAAAAGTAGAAGGCGCCGCTGCGCAGCGTGAACGAGATGTCGGACAGCGTTTCCGCGCCGGTGTCGTAGCGCAAGCCAACATTTTCGAACTGCACGATATTCGCCATGAAATTGGTCGCGCCCGCCCGAGTTCGCCTGTGCCGTGAGCCTCGCTTTCGCATGAAAGCGCGCGCGGCTTCAAGCTGGCGGCCATCTGCAGCGCGGCAGACAGCATCCGGGCGCATGATGCTTGCCACGAGCGGGGGCCACGTGCTTAGTTTGACCGCGAACGGCCCCGTCCCGCGGCCCGCAGTGAATCGTGCCCGATGATCCTCCAATGCCCCGAGTGCAGCACACGCTATCTGGTCCCCGACAGCGCGATCGGCACCGAAGGTCGGACCGTGCGCTGTGCCAATTGCCGCCACAGCTGGTTCCAGGCCGCGACTGACATCACGGCGCCCGACGCGCCGGCCCCTGCGGAGGCAATGCCCGCGGCCCCGCTCGGCTTCGCGCCCGCGCCGCCGTTCGGCGCGGCGTT
>NZ_JPJC01000130.1:0-9217 GCF_000733135.1 Sphingomonas sp. FUKUSWIS1 | reverse complement strand
CATGGCCCGCGCCCATGTCGCGCAGCGACCCCTTGGCCTTCGCGCCGAACCGCTGTTCCTCGTCGATCACGACGAGCGCGAGATCGGCAAAGGCGACACCCTTGCCACCGACCGCGCTGGTGCCGACCACGACCGCGATCGACCCGTCGGCAAGCCCGGCGCAGACGCGCTTGCGCTCCGCGGGCGTCGACAGCCGAGACAGCGCAGCGACCTCCAGCCCGGTGCCGACAAAGCGCGTGCGGAACGTTTCAAGATGCTGGCGGATCAGCACGGTGGTCGGTGCGACGATCGCGACTTGCCGTCCCGCGAGCGCGACGAGCGCGGCGGCGCGAAGTGCGACCTCGGTCTTGCCATAGCCGACATCGCCGACGATCAGCCGGTCCATCGGCTTGCCGCTGGCGAGATCGCTACGGACCGCGGCGATCGCACGCGCCTGGTCGGGGGTCTCGGCAAAGGGAAAACCCGCGGCGAAACGTTCGTAGAGTGCGACATCCGGGACGATCGGCGGTGTCGTCCGCGCGTCGCGTTCGGCAGCAACCGCCTGAAGCGCACGTGCGCTTTCCGCAATCGCGGTGTCGATCGCGGCGCGACGCTTGGTCCAGCTTCCCCCGTCGAGCGTGTCGAGCGTCACCGCATCCGCGTCTGCGCCATAACGCCAGATGCGATCGGCTTCATGCACGGGTACGAGCCGGCGGGCGCCCTTGGCATAGTCGAGCACGATCGCGTCGGCCGCGACGCCATCGAGGTCGGGCAGCGCCTCGACCCCGAGAACGCGACCGATGCCGTGATCCTCATGCACGACAATGTCGCCGGTCTGCAGCGTCGCACCTTCGGCAAAGGCCGCAACGCCAACACCGGGGCCGTCGTCCAGTCGTGCGCGGCTGCCGAGCAGATCGGCGGCGGCGACGATGGTGAGATCGGCATGGACAAAGCCCTGGTCGAGCGGAGCGCAGAGCAGTGACACCGAACCGACGGGTGCGGCCGCCGCCTCAGCAAGGCTGTCGACGTGTTCGGCGTCGACGCCGAGCCGCGATGCGAGGAAACGAAGGTCACGCGCGGACCCGGCGATCGCGAGCCGGCCGTCGGCGATCACCGAACGGGCGAAGCGGCGGAACGCGCGGACCGGATCGCGCCGCTCGATGAAGCGCGGGGTGCGTTCGACCGGGGTGTCGGTGGCGAGGCTCTGGCGGCCGACGGTCGCCTTGTTCCAGGCGCGCGTGTCGACCAGCGCGGCCTTGACCTGACGCGCCGCGGTGCCGTCGGCGGCAAGCGCCAGGAACCGCGTGCGGCGGTCGGCGACCAGAGGGTCGAAATGGAGCGCGGCGTCGGGCAAATGCTCGGTAATCGCGACACCGTCACCCAGATCGGGTTCGCAGGCGCGACCGACGATTACCGCGTCGAGCGTTTCCAGGCTGCGCTGCGACACCGGGTCATAGCTGCGGATTTCGGTGATGACCGAATCGTCGTCGAATTCGATCCGGGCGGGGTTCGCACGATCGGCCGGAAACAGGTCGACGACGCTGCCGCGGATCGCGATCTCGCCGGGTTCGTCGACCCGGTCGTCGATCGTGTAGCCGATCGTTTCGGCGAGCGCGGGTAGCGCGGCGATGTCGATCGTGTCGCCGACGCGGAACACCGGAGGCGCCTCGTCGAATGCGGCAGGGGCTGGATAGCGGACCGCGCTCGCCTCGGCGGAGAGGACGAGGAGGATCGGGTCAGTCGAGGTTGTAGCGGTCGCGGCGCGCAGACGGCGCAGCGCCTCGACCCGGCGGCCGACATTGGCGGCGCTGGGCGGCGCGGAGTCGCCGGGGAGCGCATCGCTCGCAACGAGATGGACGACGGTCATCGCAGGGGCGAACCCCTCAGCGAGACAGGCGATCGCCTCGGCGCGCGACTCGTCCTCGACTACCAGAATGGCACGGTCGATCCCGGCGGTCAGCAACTCGGCAACGACGATCGCCGCGGGCAGAGTTGCCGGTGCAGCGCGCGTGTCACCCGGCAGGTCGATATGGTCGGTACGCTTCAGCATGGCCCCTCCGGTCGGGCCGTTGGCGCCCATTGAATGAACGGTATGCGGACCGGCTCGTTCCGTGATCCGTGCACGAAATGTTCCGACCGGCTCAGCCGAGCAGGCGTCGATACTCGGATTCGGCATGGCCATAGGTGTCGCCCGCCATGCGCATCAGAATGTCGCGGTCGCGAACCAGCACACGGCCGCGGACCGAGCGAATCGCATGCTCCTCCTCGAGCCGGTGGAGCGCTTCGGTCACGCTGCTGCGCCGGACGCCGAGCATCAGGCGGAACTCCTCATGCGTCATGCAGATCGCGTCGTCGCGGATGCGATCGTGATAGAGCAGGATCCAGCGCGCCATGCGTCGCTCGATCGAATGCGCAAGCGACGATACGATCGTGCGGCCCATCTGGGTCATGAACACCTGCACGAAACGGAGCAGCGCGAGCTGCAGCGTGTCGCTCTGCGCGGCGGCGGCGTGGAAGCGGTCGAGCGGCAGCTGCAGCGCGACGCCCTGTTCGGCGCGCATCACGACGTCATAGGGCGAGCGGTTGTCGCCGAGCAGCGCGGACCAGCCGACAAAGCCCTCCGCGCCGATCAGCCCGACCGCAAAGCGATGATCGCCCTCGAGCGCGTCGAGCACGCCGGCGATCCCCTCCTCGGGAAAGCAGAGCGTCTCGATCCGGTCGCCCGCACGCGTCAGCGACTCGCCGACCGCAAAGGGGACGCGGTCGAGATGCGGGGCGATCAACGCGAAGTCGTCGGGGCTCAGACGCTGAAGCAGCCGGTTTCCTGTGCCTCGCGCCGACGACGCGTCGCCAGCCCCATCCCGATCGATGGTCTCCAGTCGATTGTCGCCCGCCATCACGCCCCCTGAAACACTGCATGAATTCAATACGATCCGGTCTTCGTCCGGTTTCGTACAGCAACTCCCACGCCGCCGCCGGGGTTGCGCCTCTCAATGATACAGGAGGCAATTTTGACACATTCCATTCGACGGACGCTGCTCGCCGGCGTGTTTGCATCGACGCTCGTACTTATCCCGGGCGCCGCGCTCGCCCAGTCGGCGCGGAGCGTCACTGCGCCGCCTCCGCCCCCGCCGCCTGCCACCAAGATGGCGCCGGCCAAGGCTGCGCCCGACATGCAGGCCGTGCTCGACGCGCTGGCCGGCCTCGGCGGCAAGCCGATCGAGACGCTGACGCCCGCCGAAGCACGCCAGCAGCCCTCGGCTGCCGATGGCGCCAAGGCGGTGATGGCACAGAAGGGCATGCCAACGACCCCCGACGCATCGGTGACGACGCAGGACATGCCCTATGGCAGCGACGCCAAGCAGTTCGCCCGCGTGTACAAGCCGGCGAGCGCGGCCAATGCCAAGGGCCTGCCGGTCGTGGTCTATTATCACGGCGGCGGCTGGGTGATCGCGGATGTCGCCACCTATGACGCGGCACCGCGCGCGATGGCGAAGGCGCTGAACGCGATCGTCGTGTCGGTCGAATATCGTCATGCCCCCGAGTTCAAGTTCCCCGCACAGCATGACGACGCAGCGGCAGCCTATCGCTGGACGCTGGCCAATGCCGCGGCATGGGGTGGCAACCCGGCGAAGATCGCGGTTGCGGGCGAGAGCGCCGGCGGCAATCTGGCAGTCGCGACGGCGATCTATGCCCGCGACAATCGCCTGACCGCGCCGCTGCACATCGTCTCGGTCTATCCGATCGCCAACAGCAGCAAGACGCTGCCCTCGCGCAGGGATTCGGCGAATGCGAAGCCGCTCAACGGTGCGATGCTGCCGTGGTTCGGTTATTACTACCAGACCAGCAAGGCGGATGCGCAGGATCCACGGCTGAACCTGGTCGGGGCGAACCTGCGCGGGCTGCCGCCGACGACGATCATCAATGCGCAGATCGATCCGCTGCGGTCGGACGGCGAGACGCTGGCCGCGGCGATGCGTGCGGCGGGCGACAAGGTCGAGCAGCGTACCTTCCCGGGCGTGACGCATGAATTCTTCGGCATGGGCACGATCGTGCGCGGCGCCAAGGATGCGAACGATCTCGCGGTCGCACGGCTGAAGGCGGCGTTCGCCATGGCTCCTGCGAAGCGCTGATGCGTTGGGAGGGGGATAGTTTCTCCCTCCCATTTTTGCAGCGAGTAATGCCATGACGTCGACGACCCATGCCTCTTCGCCCCGCTATCGTGCCTTCGGGCGGGTTGTGGCCCTGCTGATGGCGGAGCGCTGAGATGCCCGTGATAACCACGCCAACGCTGGCGATCGCCTATACCGATACGGGCCCGCGCGAGGGCGATGCGGTGTTGTTGCTGCACGGCTGGCCCGATGACTCCTCGACCTGGGACGACGTCCTACCCGCGCTGCACGAAGCCGGGCTGCGGACGATCGTACCGAGCCTGCGCGGGTTCGGCGAAACGCGGTTCGTGGCGGCAGATACGCCGCGCACCGGCAACAGCGCGGTCCTGGCGATGGACGCGATTGCGCTGATGGACGGGCTGGGGATCGCGCGTTTCATGGTCGCGGGGCATGACTGGGGCTCGAACATCGCCGAGGCGCTGGCGGTCGGTTGGCCCGAGCGGGTGCAGCGGATCGCGATGCTCGCGACGCCGCCGCGACTGGGCGGCATGCCGACGCCGCCGTTCGAACAGACGCAGCGGCAATGGTATCACTGGTTCATGGCCACCGCGCGCGGCGCGCAGGCGGTGCGCGATGACCCCAGGGGGTTTGCGCATGTCCACTGGACCAACTGGTCGCCGCCGGGCTGGTTCGACGAGGCGACCTTTGCACGGGTGGCGCGCGCATTCGGGAATCCGGACTGGGTCGACGTCACGCTGCACAGCTATCGCGTGCGCTGGGACGAGGCGGCACCCGATCCCGCGAGCGTCTGGCTTGAGGAAGCGGTAAAGGCGAGCGCGACGCTGTCGCTGCCCGCGCTGTACATTCAGGGTGCGGAGGACGGGGTGAACCCGCCGAGCGCGACCACCGCGGTACCGGAGAAATTCTCGGGACCCTTCGCCTTCGTCACCTTGCCGGGCGTCGGCCATTTTCCACAGCGTGAGCGGCCCGAGGCGGTCGCCGACCTGCTCGTCACGCTGTTCACCGGCGATCCCGCCACCTTGTCCGACACGATTTACCGGAGCCACGACATGTCCAAGTTCAAACCCCTTCTGGCAGGTGCGGCGCTGTTCGCGCTCGCCGCCGCCGCAACCGCGGCCGGCGTCGCACAGGCCAAGACCGCGGCGAGCCCGCTGACTCAGGTGGCGACGTTCGACCACCAGGTGACCGGCGTCGCGGTGACCGCAGACGGACGACGGTTCGTCAACTTCCCGCGCTGGACCGACGATGCGCCGATCTCGGTCGCCGAGGTGCTGCCGGACGGAAAGCTTAAGGCCTATCCCGACGATACGTGGAACAGCTGGCGCAACGCGCGCGCGAACGAATTGCCGGTCGGCGACTATTTCGTCTGCGTTCAGTCGATCGTGCCCGACGGGCACGGCAATCTGTGGGTGCTCGATCCCGGCGCGCCGGGTAACGAAAAGCCGCTCGAGGGCGCGCCGAAGCTGGTCAGGATCGATCTGGCGACGAACCGCGTGACCAAGGTGATCAAGGTCGCGGCCGATGTTGCGCTGCAGGGCACGTACCTCAACGACATCCGCTTCTCGCCCGACGGCAAGACCGGCTACATCACCGATTCGGGCACGCGCGGCGCGATCATCGTGATCGACCTGGAGAGCGGCAAGGGAATGCGCGCGCTCGACGGGCATGGCTCGACGCAGATCGACAAGAGCGTGACGGTCATGACCGACGGCAAGCCGCTGGTCCGTCCCGATGGCCGCCAGCCGGCCTTCTCCGCGGACGGGATCGCGATCTCGAACGATGGCAAGACGCTGTATTACCAGGCGCTCACCGGCAAGACGCTGTACGCGATCGATACCGGGCTGCTCCGCGAGGGCGTGAGCGCAGCGCAGCAGGCGGCGGGGGTGAAGACCATCGCGGAGACGCATGTCGCGGACGGGCTGTGGATGAGCAAGGCGGGGGTGCTGTACATCACGTCGCCGACCAACGACAGCATCACGCGGCTGGTCGGCGATCGTGTCGAGCCGGTGCTGACCGACAAGCGGCTGCGCTGGCCCGATACGTTTTCGGAAGGGCCCGATGGCCGGATCTATGTGACAGCGAGCCATATCCAGGACACCAGCTGGTTCAAGCCGGGTGCGCCGGCATCGCTGCCGACCGCTTTGTTCGCATTCGACCCCGCGCGGTGACATGAACGGGCGCCCCGGGCATGCAGACATGCCGGGGCGGCTCTGCCCGGCAGCGGCGGAAAACGTCAGATTGCAACAGGGTTAACATAGCGCAACGCGATAACCGCGCACCCCGGGATCGAATGTCGTGGCGTGTCGTTTCGCCATACTAACGATACGGGGTCGCCTTGTTCATTCTGCATTTGGCCCTCGGGGGCTGCCTGAAAGCGCCGCCCATCGACTTCGGCATTACGGCCGACTCCGGGGGGCATCTGGCGTATGTGGTCGACGCAGCGCTGGTTCAGGCAGAGCTTCCCGGCGTGGACCGGGTCTCGATCGTTACCCGGTTGTTCCGGTCTGCGGATCTGCCATCCGTGCATGGCCAGCGATCGGAGCGCGTCACCGACAGGTTGACGATCGATCGGGTCGATAGTGGCGACGACCGCTATCTCGAGAAGGAGGCGCTCGCCGCCGACTTGCCCGCATTCACCGAGGCGTTTTGCCGTCACATCGCCGGACTGGCGGTCATGCCCAACGTCATCCATGCGCATTTCGCCGATGCCGCAGCCGTCGCGATCGAGGCACGCCGCCGGTTCGGCATTCCGTTCGTGTACACGCCGCATGCGCTGGCGATCGACAAGCGCCGTCAGGGCCTTGGCGGAGCCGAACTCGGCACGCGGATTGCGGCGGAAACCACCGCGATCGCTGCGGCAGACGCGCTGATCGTATCGACGCGGGACGAGGCCGAACGGCAGGTCCCGGCCTATGGCGTCGGGGTCGCGGGCCGGATCCACTGCGTGCCGCCGGGCGTGCCCCGCCGTCCCTATGCAGGAGGCACAGCGACGTTGGTTGACCGTCTGGGAGACTGGCTCGATCGGCCGGATCTCCCGATCCTGCTAGCGATCGCGCGACCGGTGGCGAAGAAGAACCTCGCGGTCCTTGTCCGCGCGTTCGCGGCGGATCCGGTTCTGCACGAACGTGCGAATCTGGTGATCCTCGCCGGGCAACATGGGGGCCAGTCGTCGAGCGAGGAACGGGCGGTGCTGGGCGAGCTGCAGGCGCTTGCCGCTAGTCCTGCGCTGCGCGGGCGGTTTGCCTTGCCGCCGCGGCACGATGCTTCGGACGTCACTGCGCTGTACCGGCGAGCGGCGGCAGGCGGCGTGTTCGTCAACCCGGCGCTGCACGAGCCGTTCGGGCTGACCCTGATCGAAGCGGCAGCGGCCGGCGTTCCGGTCGTTGCGACCCGCAACGGAGGGCCAGCGGAGATCGTCGCGCAGATCGGTCACGGCTTGCTGGTCGATCCGCGCGACGAGCCGGGAATTGCGGCGGCGTGTCGTGCGGTGATCGGGGATGCGGGGCTTCACGCGCGGTTGAGCCGGGCGGCACGTGTCGGAAGTGCGGCATATGACTGGCGGCGCTATGCCGATGCAGCGATCGACATCTACGCGGCGTTGCGGCGCCAGCCTGCGCTGCTGGCCTGCGACATCGACAACACGCTGACCGGGTCGGTCGATGGCGCGGCGGCGTTCGCACGCTGGCGGCATGGCAGCAGCCTGCCGTTCGTGGTCGCGACGGGGCGCAGCTTCGCCGAGGCGCGCGCGGTGCTGGCGCAGTGGCATTTGCCCGAGCCGGACGCGTTCATCGTCGACGTCGGGACGCGGATCCTCCGTCCGGCGGCACATGGCGAGTGGCAGTGCTGCGCCGCGTTCACTACCGCGCTTGATCAGGACTGGGACCGGGCGGCGGTACGTGCGGCGATCGCCCCGCTCGGCATCTGCGCCCAGCCGGTCGTTACCGAGGGCGCGCACAAGCTCAGCTTCTTTGGCGACGCCGCCGACGTCGCAGCGATCCGCACGGCTCTGGCGCAGGCGGGGCTTGCAGCGCGGGTCGTGTTCTCGCACGGTCGGCTGATCGACGTGCTGTCCCCCGGCGGCGGCAAGGCGGCGGCGATGGCGGCCTATGCGGCCGGGTTGGGGCTGACGCTCGACGACTGCATTGCAGCGGGCGACAGCGGCAATGACCTCGACATGCTCGACGCGTGCGGGTTCGCGATTGTTGTTGCCAATGCGAGTGATGAACTGGCGACACTTGCCGCGCGTCCCGGGCTGCATCGCGCCACGCGCAACCATGCCGCCGGGGTGATCGAGGGGCTGGCGCGGCTCGGATTGACCACGCCGGCCGTGCAAGTCGCGGCATGACGCGTCCGTTCGGCTATTTCGTCCACCATCAGGGTCGCGGGCATGCGGAACGCTGTGCCGCGATCCTGCAGGCGCTGCCGCCGTCGCGTCCCGTGACGATCTTCTGCGCGCGCGACGACATCTTCCCCGCGCTGCCGGCGCAGGCGCGGATCGTGATGATCCCGTCGCTGTTCGAGCCGACCGGGGCGGAGGTGGCGATGGACTGGGTCGCGACGCCCGCGACGCTGCACTGCGCGCCGCTCGGCTGGCCGGGGATCCGAAGCGCGATGGCGACGATCGCCGACTGGTTCGCGCAAGCGGACCCCGCGCTGATGATCTGCGACGTGTCGGCGGAGATCGCACAGCTGGCGCGGATCTGCAGCGTGCCGCACGTGAAGGTGCTGCAGCATGGCGACCGCGGCGATGCGGGGCACCGCGCGGCCTATGACGGCGCCGCCGGGCTGCTCGCCGCATTCCACCGCGATCTCGCCCAGCCCGATTGGGACGCGGCGATGGTCGAAAAGACGTGTTTCGCGGGCGGGCTGGGGGTCGATACGCAGGGCCCCGACCGGAGCGCGGCGCGGGAGCGGCTGGGGATCGGCGAGCGCGAGGAGATGATCCTCGTCATGGCCGGCGGCGGCGGCAGCGGGTTCGGCCAGGCGCCACTGGGCGTCGGCGCGCGCAGCCGGCCTGCCGCGCGCTGGATCACGATCGAGCCGGTCGTGCGCGACTGGCATGCGACCGAACCCGCCAATATCGACCATCGCGGCTGGGTGGAGAA
>NZ_JPJC01000129.1:18351-29367 GCF_000733135.1 Sphingomonas sp. FUKUSWIS1 | reverse complement strand
TGCGCGCGATCGTGCAAGCATTCTATGCAGACGCGCATGAAGATCCTGCTGTCCGCAAGCCTCGCCGTGCTCGCTCTTGCAAGCGCCCCCGCCACCGCCCGCCAGCTGACCATCGACGATGTCGTCAAGCTGTCGCGCGTGTCCTCGCCCGCCGTGTCGAAGGACGGCCGCTGGCTGGTGTGGGAGCAGCGCGAGACCGATCTCGCCGCTGATCGCGGGCGGTTCGACCTTTGGCGGCTCGACCTGACACGCAAGGGTGCGAAACCCGAGCCGCTGATCGCCGAAGCCGATGTGAACGAGACCGGCGCGCAATTCTCCGCCGATGGCGCAACCGTCTATTACCAGTCGGACAAGGGCGGCAGCGACGCGGTCTGGTCGATCGGGATCGCCGGCGGCACGCCGCGCAAGCTGACAAGCTTCGAGGGCGGTTTCGGCGGGTTCAAGGTCGCACCGACCGGCGACAAGCTCGTGGTGTGGGCCGATCGCAAGCCCGGCGCGCCGAGTCTTGCGCCGGCAATGGTCAAGAAGGACCCGAATGCCGGGGCGGGGCGGACCTATAATCAGCTGTTCGTGCGGCACTGGGACACATGGTCGAATGGCGACCGATCGCAGCTGTTCGTGCTGCCGCTGACGGCCGCTGGCGCGCAGGGAGACGGCGTCGCGGTGACTGGCGGTCTGATCGGCGATGCTCCGTCAAAGCCGTTCGGCGGCGGCGAGGAAGTGTCGTGGAGCGCGGACGGCAAGACGCTGTATTTCGCACTGCGTGAGGCGGGGCGGATCGAAGCGACCTCGACCAATCTCGACATCTTCTCGGTCCCCGCGGACGGCTCCGCGGCACCGGTCAACCTGACCGCTGCGAATACCGGCATGGACAATCTGCCGACGGTGTCGCCCGATGGCCGCACGCTCGCCTGGTTCGCGATGGCGCGCGCGGGATTCGAGGCGGATCGCCAGGTGCTGATGACGCGCGATCTGGCCAGCGGTCAGGTGCGCGCGGTGACGCAAGGGTGGGATCGTTCGGTTGCGTCGATCGCGTGGAGCCCCGACAGCAAGCGCCTCTACGTCACCGCCGACGACACGCAGGAGACGCCGGTGTTCGCGGTCGACCCTGCCACGGGCGCGGTGACGCGACTGACGCAGGAGGGCCATGTCGGCGCGGTCGTGCCGACGCCCAGGGGCGTGGTAGTCGCGATCAGCAGCCTGACCGCGCCCGACGACTTCTATGCGCTCGCGGTGAAGGGCAAGCGGATGCCGAAGCCCGAGCGGTTGACGTCGGTCAACGCGACCAAGCTCGCGGGCATCGACATGCCGACCGTCACGCGGTTCAACTTCAAGGGCGCGAACGACGACACCGTCTGGGGTTATGCGGTGAAGCCGTATGGCACCACGGGCAAGGTCCCGGTCGCCTATATGGTGCACGGTGGCCCGCAGGGGTCGAGCAACAACAGCTGGTCCTATCGCTGGAACCCGGCGGTGTTCGCGGGTGCGGGCTACGGGCTGGTCGCGGTCGATTTCCACGGGTCGACGGGGTACGGCCAGGCCTTCACCGACGCAATCAGCAACAATTGGGGCGGCTGGCCGCTCGAGGATCTGCAAAAGGGGCTGGCGGCGGCGACCGCCAAGTTCGGCTGGCTCGACGGCGACCGCGCCTGTGCGCTCGGCGCGTCCTATGGCGGCTATATGATGAACTGGATCGAGGGGAAGTGGCCCGACCGGTTCAAGTGCATCGTCCAGCATGACGGCGTCTTCGATGCGCGCGCGATGGCGTACGAGACCGAGGAGCTGTGGTTCGACGAGTGGGAGCATGGCGGCAAGACCTATTACGAGGATCCCGCCGCGTTTGAGAAATGGAACCCGGTCAACTACGTCGCCAACTGGAAGACGCCGATGCTGGTGATCACCGGCGAAAAGGATTTCCGCATTCCCTACACGCAGGGGCTCGCGAGCTTCACCGCGTTGCAGCGGCGCGGGATTCCGTCACGGTTGCTGGTCAACCCGAACGAAAATCACTGGGTGCTGAAGCCGAAGAACAGCCTGCAATGGTATGGCGAGGTGATCGGCTGGATGGACAAGTGGACGGTGCAATAGGGACGCGCTGATGACGAAGTTGAGGGGCGCGAGGGCCGCTAGCCGCTCAGTGCGCCTTGGGCTTCTTCACCGCGTGGAGGCCGAGTGCGATCGCGCCACCGAGGATCAGGCCGACCACGCCCGACAATGCGGCGTTGACCACCCAGTTCACCACGCCCTTGGCCACCGGCACCGCGGCGGCGGCGCCCGCGGCGGCATCGTGAATGAAATGCGGGATCGTCGTCAGTCCGAAATCCTCGATTCCGTGGACGATGATCTGCCCGCCGACCCAGACCATCGCCGCGGTGCCGACCACCGACAACACCGACATGACGACCGGCATGCCCTTGACCAGGCCGCGTCCGAACGCCTGGACCGCGGGGCTTTTCCGCTCGGTCAGGTGCAGGCCGATATCGTCCATCTTCACGATCAGCGCGACGACACCGTAGACGAGGATCGTGATCGCGACGCCGACCAGCGCAAGCACGATCGCCTGTTCCCAGATCGGTTCGGCGGCGACGTCCGACAGCGCGATGACCATGATCTCCGCCGACAGGATGAAGTCGGTGCGGATCGCGCCCGACACCTTCTGGTCCTCGAGCGTCTTCGGATCGATCGGGGCGGTGGCTTCGGCTTCGGCATGGCCGCCGCCGAGCGCTTCGAGGATCTTTTCCGCACCCTCGAAGCAGAGATAGGTCCCGCCGATCATCAGCAACGGGGTCAGCGCCCAAGGTGCGAACGCGCTGAGCGCGAGCGCTGCGGGGAGGATGAAGAGCAGCTTGTTGCGGAACGAGCCGAGCGCGATTTTGCCGATCATCGGCAATTCGCGCTTCGGCGAGAACCCGACCATGTAGCGCGGCGTGACCGCGGCATCGTCGACCACCACGCCGATCGCCTTGCTGCCCGCCTTGCCGGTCGCAGCACCGATATCGTCGAGGCTGGCCGCGGCCAGCTTGGTGATCCCGGCAATGTCGTCGAGCAGTGCGACCAGTCCTGTGGGCATCGATGGGTCCTTCGCGTGATCGGTAAGAGGCGGCAATAGCCGGTCCGCGGTAACGTGACAGCGATGTCATGCAACGGGTTTCGACCTTGCGCAAAGTGCCTGACGCGCGGAATGGTTGCGCGGTGACGCACATCACGACGGGATCGAGCATGACAGACGACTTCATCACCAACCTGCCCAAGGCCGAACTGCATCTGCATATCGAGGGCAGCCTCGAGCCCGAGCTGATGTTCGCGCTCGCCGAACGCAACAAGGTCGCGATCCCGTTCAAGAGCGTCGAGGACGTGCGCGCGGCCTACAGCTTCACCAACCTTCAGACCTTTCTCGATATCTATTATGCGGGCGCGGCCGTGCTGAAGACCGAGGAGGATTTCCACGATCTGGCGCTCGCCTATTTCGACCGGGTCGCCCAGGACGGCGTGGTCCATGCCGAGATCTTCTTCGATCCGCAGACGCACACGCATCGCGGAATCCCGTTCGACGTCGTCGCCAACGGCCTGTTCGCAGGCATCGATGCGGCGCGGGCGAAGCACGGGATGAGCATCGGGCTGATCATGAGCTATCTGCGGCATCTCGACGAGGAGGATGCATTCAGGACGTTCGAACAGGCACAGCCCTGGCTCGACCAGATGATCGGCGTCGGGCTCGATTCGTCCGAGATGGGGCATCCGCCATCGAAGTTCGCGCGCGTGTTCGAAGCATCGGCGGAAGCCGGGCTGCTGCTGTGCGCGCATGCCGGCGAGGAAGGCCCGCCCGCCTATATCCACGAAGCGCTCGACATCCTGCGCGTCGACCGGATCGATCACGGCAATCGTGCGCTCGAGGATCCGGTGCTGGTCGCGCGGCTTGCCCGCGAGGCGATGACGCTGACCGTGTGCCCGCTGTCGAACGTCGCGCTGCGCAACGTCGACCGGATCGAGGACCATCCGATCGACAGGATGCTCGATCTCGGCCTGCGCGCGACGATCCATTCGGACGACCCGGCCTATTTCGGCGGCTATATTGGCGAGAACTACCGCCAGACCGCGCGCGCGCGCAATTTGTCGCGCGGGCAGATCGTGACGCTGGCGCGCAACAGCTTCCTCGGCAGCTTCCTCGATGACGAGGCGATCGCCGGGCATCTGGCGACCCTCGAGGCCTATGTGACCCCGCATCCGTGATCCGGCGCTTTCTATCGATCTTCGAGCCGTTCATCCTGATGCTGCTCGGCACCGTCGTGCTGGCGAGCCTGTTGCCGGCGCGGGGACAGGCGGCGACGATCGTCGGCTATGTCGCCGACGTCGCAATCTTCCTGCTATTCTTCCTGCACGGCGCGAAATTGTCGCGCGCGGCGATCTGGGACGGGTTGCGCAACTGGCCGCTCCACCTCGCCGTACTGGGGGTGACGTTCGTCGCCTTTCCCGCGTTCGGGCTTGGGCTGACCGCGTTGCCCTTCGTCGACGAGCGGATGGCGACGGGCGTGCTGTTCCTGACCCTGCTGCCCTCGACGGTCCAGTCGTCGATCGCCTTTACCGCGATCGCGCGCGGCAATGTCGCGGCGGCGGTGTGCAGCGCGTCCTTTTCCAACCTGCTCGGCATACTGATCACACCAGCGCTGGTCGCGCTGCTGATGCGGAACGCAGGCAATGCCGGCGGGATGTCGATCGAAAGCGTCGAGACGATCATCGTCCAGCTGCTCGTGCCGTTCGTGGCGGGGCATGTGCTGCGGCCCTGGATCGGTGCATGGGTGACGCGGCGCAAGGCGATGCTGACGATCGTCGATCGCGGGTCAATCCTGCTTGTCGTCTATGGCGCGTTCGGCGCGGCGGTGGTCGAGGGGCTGTGGAGCCGGGTGTCGCTCGGCGACCTGCTCCTGATCGGGCTGCTCTCCTGTGCCCTGCTGGCCATCGTGCTGGCGCTGACGCTGACCATCGCGCGGCTGATGCGGCTGCCGCGCGAGGATGCGATCGTGTTGCTGTTCTGTGGGTCGAAGAAGAGCCTGGCGTCGGGGGTGCCGATGGCCGGCGTGCTGTTCCCCGCGGCGCAGGTCGGCGTGATCCTGTTGCCGCTGATGCTGTTCCACCAGATCCAGCTGATCGCCTGTGCGGTTATTGCGCGCCGCTATGCAGACCGGGCTGATGCGCGCGTGGAGGCGATGGCACCGGTGGCGTAACTGCCTTGGCTTATTTGCTTTTCCACGCGCGAAACGACATGGTCGCGGCTTGACGGAAAGGCCCAGCATCTGTGACTGATACCGCGTTGGACCTTACGGCCTGCGATCGGGAGCCCATACACATTCCCGGCGCGATCCAGCCGCACGGGCTGTTGCTCGTCGCCGATGCGGCGAGCCTGCGCGTCGTTGCGGGCGCGGGCGATATCGAGACGCGGCTGACCCCCGACTGGCTGGGCGCAGACCTCGCGACGCTGATCGGCCAGGACGTTGCCGCGCTGCTGGCGGAGCGATCGGGGCGCGGCAGCATGATCGGCGCTGCCGTCGGCACGCTGGTCGCGGGTACCAGCGAGCAGTTCCACATGGTCCTGCATGCGAGCGAGGAACACGTCCTCGTCGAGCTCGAGCCCGCCACGACGGCGCCGTCGAGCGCCGCGACTGTGCTCGGCTGGCTGGATTCGATGGCGACCGCGTTCGAGCGGTCGGGCAATCTCCAGGCGCTGTGCGAGCAGGCGGCGGTCGCGTTCCGGACTCTGACCGGGTTCGATCGCGTCATGGTCTATCGCTTTCTCGACGATGAATCAGGGCGCGTGATGGCGGAAGATCGCGATCCCGCGTTGCACAGCTTCCTCAACCATCATTTTCCTGCGACCGACATCCCGAAACAGGCGCGCGCGCTGTATGTCCGTAACCGGACGCGCGCGATCCCGCATGCGGTCTATACACCCGCGATCCTGCGCCCCGCCGGGTTCGAGAGGCTCGACCTGAGCGACGTCGCGCTGCGCAGTGTGTCGCCGATCCATCTGCGCTACATGACCAACATGGGCGTCGCGGCGTCCGCGTCGATCTCGATCGTCAAGGACGGGCTGTTGTGGGGGATGATCGCCTGCCACAGCATGACGCCGCGGACGCTGGCGCCCGATATCCGCGCGACCGCGAGCACGCTGGCGAGCAGCCTCGCCCGACAGATCCGCGCGAAGGAGGAGGCCGAGGGATACCGCGAACGCCTGCGGCTGCGGTCGGTGGAAGACGTCGTCGTGCTCAAGATGGCCACCGAGGGCAGCGCACAGCGGACCGCGGCGGCGGTCGGCGACGACCTGCGCCGGATGCTGGCGAGCGACGGCTTCGCGCTCGTCCAGCACGGCGCGGTGCAGCGCGACGGCCAGTGTCCGGACGACAGAGACGTACTGGACCTGGTCGAGTGGATCCGCAGCCGCGGGACAGGCGACATCGTTGCGACGCATGCGCTGTCGACGCTCTACCCGCCTGCGGAACGCTATCGGTCGAAGGCGAGCGGGCTGCTTGCGATGCCGCTGATCGACGAGGGCGCGGTGCTGTTGTGGTTCCGCGCCGAGCGGATCACCGAGATCGAATGGGCAGGCAATCCGCATAAGGCGACGTCGGGCGATCCCGCTGAACAGCTGACGCCGCGCACGTCGTTCGCGTCATGGACCGAAGAGGTGCGCGGCGAATCGCGGCGCTGGTCGCTCGAGGAGATCGAGGCCGGCTATCGCCTGCGTCGGATGTTCCACGACAGCTATGCGAGCAACCGGATGCGCGCGCTCAACCGCGAATTGCAGCGGACGCTGGCCGAAAAGGACGTGCTGATCGAGCAGAAGGACGTCCTGATGAAGGAGGTCAATCACCGTGTGCAGAACAGCCTGCAGATGGTCTCCGCGTTTCTCGCACTGCAGGCCAAGGCGGCGGGCGACGCCAACGTCACCGCGCATCTTGCCGAGGCGCAGGCACGGCTGTCTGCGGTCGCGCTGGTGCATCGGCGCCTGTACCGCGACGACCAGGTCCAGTCGGTCGACCTCGCGCGCTATCTTGAGGAACTGGCGGGCGACATGAAGGGGACGCTGGGGCAGGAATGGGGCGCGCAGATGCGGCTCGACCTGGCACCGGTGCTGATGCCGACCGACCGTGCGGTCAATGTCGGGCTGATCCTGACCGAGCTCGTCATCAATGCCAGCAAATATGCTTATGGCGGACAGCCCGGGCCGATCCTGATCGCGCTCGAGCAATATCGCAACCAGATCCGGCTGATCGTCGCGGACAAGGGAGTCGGTCAGACCGGCACGCGCGTCGGGTTCGGCAGCCGGATGATGAACGCGGTGGTCGGACGTCTGTCGGGATCGATCGCGCAGCATGACAACATGCCCGGGCTACGCGTGATCATGACCGCCCCGATCGAGGACTGAGGCTCAGCGCGCGGCGGCGGCGCGGCGGTACAGGTCGAAGGTCGCGCGCGCGCCGGTGATCGCCTCGTCGATCCACGTGTCTGTTCCAGCGAGTGTAGCGGCGCGGTCGAGTGCACCGAGCAGCTCGCGCCATTCGCCCGACAGATGCCGCGCGCCAAGATAGGCGGTCGGCAGCCCGTCGGGCACGGTACGCGCGAGCATGATGCCGCCAAGCCGTGATCCCTCCACGACATAGAGCGCGCCCCAGGCGGCGGCGTCGCCCGCGGGCAGTGCGAAGGGCAGCGGTGACGGCATTGCCTCGTCCAGCGCCGCGAGGTCGGCGGCGAGGAGGGGCGTGCGGGCGCGGAAGTGGGGCAGGCCCGGGACGGCGGCGAGCGCGTCCTCGGCTGCAGGAAGCGCGAGCGCGTGCGCATGGAGGAACGCGCGGTAGCTGTCGGGCGCGGCGAGGTCGAAGTTGCCATAAGCGGTGTCGACGCGGTCGTGATCGCCGCCGGTCGCGCCGCGCAGCGCGGCGACGATCGAGCGCGGCGGGTCGTTCAGCAGCATCGGCCACCGCCCTTGCCGCCGTAGCGCGCCTGCTCGCGGTCACGGAAGAACGCCGCGGGATCCATCGCCGCATGGCCGGGGTGATGCTCGGCCATGTGGCGCAGATAGGCGGCGTAGGAGGGCTGGCCGACCATCATCAGCGCGGTCTCCCGCGCGCGTGCCAGCAGGTGGCGGATGCGCGGCGTCATTCGGCCGGGACCAGCATGGGCGGAACCTCGGTCACCGTCGGGCGATCGACCTTCAGCGCCGCGCGGCAGCTGCGGATGCCGAAGGCGAGGATCGACACGACGACGCCGAGGAACAGCGCGATCAGCGCCGCGTCGATCCGGTCGTTGAAGATGATCCGCTGCATCTCCGCCATCGTCTTGGCGGGCGCGAGGATCTCGCCGCGCGCCGCCGCGTCCGCGAACTTGGACGCATGCGCGAGGAAGCCGACCTTCGGATCGCTCGAGAACAGCTTCAGCAGCCCCGCGGTGATCGTGCACAGGCACAGCCATGCGGCGGGCAGGATCGTCACCCAGGCATAACGCTGGCGCTTCATCCGGAACAGCACGACCGTCGCCAGGATCAGCGCGACCGCGGCGAGCATCTGGTTCGAGATGCCGAACAGCGGCCACAAGGTGTTCACCCCGCCGAGTGGATCGGTGACGCCCTGATAGAGGAAGAAGCCCCAGGCGGTCACGCACAGCGCGGTCGCGACGATGCCCGGGCCGATCGCCGAGGCATTGCGGAACGACGGCACCACGAGCCCGATCAGGTCCTGCAGCATGAAGCGCCCGGCGCGCGTGCCGGCATCGACCGCGGTCAGGATGAACAGCGCCTCGAACAGGATCGCGAAATGATACCAGAACGCCTTCATCGCCTGACCACCGATCAGGTTACTGAAGATCTCTGCCATCGCGACCGCGAGCGTCGGGGCGCCGCCGGTGCGGCTGATGATGGTGGTCTCGCCGACGTCACGCGCGGCCTGCGCCAGCGCCTCTGGGGTGATCGCAAAGCCCATATTGGTGACCGCGGCCGCCGCCGACGCTGCGTCCGTACCGAGCACCGCGGCGGGGCTGTTCATCGCGAAATAGATGCCGGGATCGAGGATCGTCGCACCGACCAGCGCCATAATCGCGACGAAGCTTTCCATCAGCATCGCGCCATAGCCGATAAAGGGTGCGTCGCCCTCGCTGGCGATCAGCTTGGGGGTGGTGCCGCTGGCGATCAGCGCGTGGAAGCCCGACACTGCACCACAGGCGATCGTGATGAACAGGAACGGGAACAGCCCGCCCGACCAGACCGGACCGCTGCCGTCGATGAACTTGGTGAGCGCGGGCATGCGTAGCGGCGGTGCAACGACCGCGATCCCGATCGCCAGCGCGACGATCGCGCCGATCTTGAGAAAGGTCGACAGATAGTCACGCGGCGCGAGCAGCAGCCAGACCGGCAGAACCGACGCGACCGCGCCATAGCCGACCATCAGGATGCACAGCTGAACCGGGGTCAGCGTGAAGACCGGGCCCCAGAAGGCGGACTCGGCGACCTGGCCGCCATAGACGATCGCGAGCAGCAGCCCGATGACGCCGAGGATCGAGACCTCGCCGATGCGGCCCGGGCGGATCCAGCGCGTGTAGATCCCCATCGCGAAGGCGAGCGGGATCGTCGCCGCGACGGTGAACAGCCCCCACGGGCTGCCCGCGAGCGCGCGGACGACGATCAGCGCGAGCACCGCGAGGATGATGACCATGATCGCAAAGGCGCCGATCAGCGCGATCGTGCCTGCCACCGCACCCATTTCCATGCGGATCAGCTCGCCGAGCGAGCGGCCGTCGCGGCGCATCGAGATGAACAGGATCATGAAGTCCTGCACCGCGCCCGCCAGCACGACGCCGGCGAGGATCCAGAGCGTGCCGGGGAGATAGCCCATCTGCGCCGCGAGCACCGGCCCGACCAGCGGTCCGGCGCCGGCGATCGCCGCGAAATGGTGGCCGAACAGGACGTTGCGGTCGGTCGCGACATAATCGAGCCCGTCCGCGCGGCGGATCGCCGGGGTCGGGCGCGTCGCATCGAGCTGCATGACGTTGCGCGCGATATAGCGGGCGTAGAAGCGATAGGCGATCAGGTTGACCGAGACCGACGCGGCGACAATCCACAGCGCGTTGACATGCTCGCCGCGCTGGAACGCGACCACCGCGAGAGCGCACGCCCCGAGCAGGCTCATCGCACCCCAGCCGATCTTTTCGCGTAACGTCATGCGGTTGCTCCCCCGTCCGGTCCTTGTACCAGCCATCGCGGATTTGGCCGAGGAGCGCTAGGGGGGAGCGCTAGGGGGAGCCGCCTCAGACCTGTGAGTGGTGGCCCTTCAGCTCGTCGCCGACGATCCGGACGACATGCAGCACGTTGGTCGAGCCCGGCGTCCGGAACGGCACGCCCGCGAGCACGATCACGCGGTCGCCCGCCTTCGCCATGCCGTGGCGCAGCGCCATGCGCTTCGACTTGGCGACCATATCCTCGAACGACTCGACGTCGCGGGTGTGAACTGCATGCGTGCCCCACAACAGGCCGAGGCGGCGCGCGGTGTCCTGGCTCGGCGTCAGCACCAGCAGCGGCACCGAAGGCCGCTCGCGCGCGATCCGCCGTGCGGTCGAGCCCGAGGTGGTGAAGCAGATGATCGCGACCGCGGATACCGTCGCGGCGATGTTCTTCGCCGCCTCGGCCAGCGCGTCGGCGGTCGTCGGATCGGGCTTCATCACGGTGAAGTGCATGCGGTCGCCATGCTCGGGGTCGGCCTCGACCGACACGCCGATCGCGTCCATCATCGCGACCGATTCGACCGGCCATGCGCCCGCGGCGCTTTCCGCCGAGAGCATGATCGCATCGGCGCCGTCATAGACTGCGGTCGCGACGTCGGAGACCTCGGCGCGCGTCGGCGAGGGCGAGGTGATCATCGATTCGAGCATCTGAGTCGCGACCACCACCGGGCGGCCCATGCGGCGCGACACCTCGACGATGCGCTTCTGCAGCGGCGGCACCGCCTGCGGGGGCATTTCGACACCGAGATCGCC
>NZ_JPJC01000129.1:15209-18238 GCF_000733135.1 Sphingomonas sp. FUKUSWIS1 | reverse complement strand
CCTCGAGCCGCTCGATCGCGGCGGGCTTCTCGATCTTGGCGAGCAGCGCGGCCTTGCCGCCGATCAGCTTGCGCGCCTCCCACAGATCCTCGGGGCGCTGGACGAACGACAGCGCGATCCAGTCGACGCCCTGGTCGACCGCGAAGTCGAGATCGCTGCGATCCTTCTCGGTCAGCGCGGCCATCGGCAGGACGACGTCGGGAACGTTCAGCCCCTTGTTGTTCGACAGTGCGCCGCCGACCTCGACCCTGGTCGTGATTTCGCGCGGGCTGTGCGAGACGACGCGCAGCACCAGCTTGCCGTCGTCGAGCAGCAGGCGCGCGCCCGGCTCGATCGCGGCGAAGATCTCGTCATGCGGCAGCTCGACGCGGGTCGCATCGCCCGGCGTCGTGTCGCGGTCGAGCACGAAGGTCGAGCCGGTTTCGAGCACGGTGCGGCCGCCGTCGAACTTGCCGACGCGCAGCTTGGGCCCCTGGAGATCGGCGAGGATCGTCGAGGGACGACGATATTGCTTCTCCAGCGCGCGAATCGCCTGGATCACCGCGATCTTCGACTGCTGGTCGCCGTGACTCATGTTGATGCGGAACGCGTCGGCGCCGGTGCGGAACAGCGTCGCGATCATCTCGGGCGTGCTGCTGGCAGGGCCTAGCGTCGCGAGGATGCGGACTTTGCGCGAGCGGGGTGCGATGGCCATGGTCATGCGTTGCGTTTCCTGGGGGAGGTCTTTGCCGCCACGGGCCTTAAACCCTATCTCGGTGGGATCAACTACGGAGCATACGAATGAACCACGATAGCGACACGCTGGACACACTCGACGATGCCGTAGCGGCGCAGGCCTTTCGCCGGCTGATCCGCCACCTGCGCCACCGCGACGATGCGCAGAATATCGACCTGATGGGTCTGGCGGGATTTTGCCGCAACTGCCTGTCCGACTGGGTCGAGGAGGCTGGTGGTCTCGACAAGGATGCAGCGCGCGAGGCGGTGTACGGCATGCCCTATTCGCAGTGGAAAGCGCAGCATCAGGGCGACGCCACGCCCGAGCAGCTCGAGCGGATGAAGGCCAGCGTCGCCAAGAATGCGGTCGTCTGACCCGGGGTCGCTTGAGCCGCGAACGGTTACCGCCTAGACGCGGCGCCGCACTTGCAGCGGCGCGATTCATCGGCGGTCCTTGGGACCCCGGTCGCCGCATGCGGGTCTGTGTTTCGAGCGAATGGGGACGAGTATCATGACGGACGAACGCCAACACGGCATGGGCGGCGGCGCGGTCGCAGCGGACGAACTGCGCCTGCTGATCGAGCGCGCCGAGCGTCTCGAAGAAGAGAAGAAGGGTATTGCGGACGACATCAAGGATGTGATGGCCGAGGCCAAGGGGCGTGGCTACGACCCCAAGGCGATCCGCAAGATCCTGTCGATCCGCAAGAAGAAGAAGGAAGAATATCAGGAGGAGGAGGCGATCCTCGAGGTGTACCTCCAGGCTCTGGGGATGATCTGACGATCGGTCTCTGCGCGGTGTCTCCCTCGCGATGCGTCATCGACGCCGGGGTGGACGCCGCGTCAACGTCGACGCGGTACCGGTGAGCCATGCTCGTATCGATCGCGGCGGCGTCATTTCTGTTTCTGGTGATCAACGCGGTCACGGTCGCTGCGTTCGCGTTGGATAAGCGCCGATCGCTGGGTGGCGCATGGCGCATCCCCGAATCCCGTTTGCTCTGGTTCGCAGCGCTCGGTGGCAGCCCCGGCGCCTTCTGGGCGCGCCGTCGATTTCGCCACAAGACCCGCAAGCAGCCGTTCGTCGGCCGGCTGCAGATGATCGCGATCGTGCAGATCGGCGTGGTCGCCGGACTGGTCTTCGCTTTCGCGTTCTAGTTAAGCCGCCTCTGCCGGCAGCGTCGTCCAGCCGAGTCCCGGAATCGTGATCGAGCGCTTGCCCGCCAGGTCTGTGCGGCAGACGATCAGGTTGCGGCTTTCGATATAGCCGATCAGGCGCTTCACGCGGCCGAGCGAGCTGGTGCCGTAGGTTGCGGCGATGCGCGCGTCGGAGGGGCAGGGTTCGCCCTCACGCGCGGCGCGGGCGACCAGCAGGAACGCGCCGAGCATGTCGTCGGGCAGCCCGCTCGCGACGTCGAGCGCGGCGGTCCACGCCTCGTCGGTCATGTCGAAGATCCCGGCGCGTGCGCAGCTCAGCCGGCGGACGAAGCCCGGCAGATCGAGCGGGGGCTTGGCGAGGCCGCCCATCCGGCATCGCACCTGGAAATCCTGGAACAGCACCGAGGGCGGGCGCAGCGTCGATTCGGGATCCTCGACGATCGCGCGGAACACGTCGGCATAGACCGCCTCGACCTCGTCGTCGGTCTTCTCGGGCGGCGGGGGCGCGGCGGTGCGCGGCTCGGGCGGGCGGGCGATACCGTCGAGCAGTTCTTCCGCCGGCACGCGCCGCGGCCGCGAATCGAAGAGCAGGCCGAGTTCGGGCGCGTCGACCACGGGCTCGGAGAGCAGGTCCTGCAGGTCCATCGGCGCGGCGCTGGGGAGCGGGGTCAGCTTGGGGCTGCCGCTGCGCGCCGAGGTGGCGACGTCGCCGATCTTCACGGTGATGGGGCGGCGCGAGACCGCGGGGCCGAGCGCCATGAAGGTGCCGCGCTGGAGGTCGCGGATCGCCTCCGCCTGACGCCGCTCCATGCCGAGTAGATCGGCGGCGCGTGCCATGTCGATGTCGAGGAAGGTGCGGCCCATGAGGAAGTTCGACGCTTCCGCTGCGACGTTCTTCGCGAGCTTCGCCAGACGCTGGGTCGCGATCACGCCGGCGAGACCACGCTTGCGGCCGCGACACATCAGGTTGGTCATCGCCGCGAGCGAGGCACGGCGTACCTCTTCGGACACTTCGCCGCCGGTGACGGGCGCGAACATCTGCGCTTCGTCGACGACCACGAGCACCGGATACCAATGCTCGCGCGGCGCATCGAACAGCGCGGAGAGGAACGATGCGGCACAGCGCATCTGCCCTTCGACCTCGAGCCCCTCGAGGCTGAGCA
>NZ_JPJC01000129.1:14392-15118 GCF_000733135.1 Sphingomonas sp. FUKUSWIS1 | reverse complement strand
CGGGTGGCGATGCGCGCGATCTCGCGTTCGCTATAATCGCCCGCCTCGATCACGACATGGCCGTGCGGGCCCGCGAGCGTCACGAAATCGCCCTCCGGATCGATCACGATCTGCTGGACATGCCCCGCCGACCGTTCGAGCAAGCGGCGCAGCAGATGCGATTTTCCCGATCCCGAATTGCCCTGCACCAGCAGGCGCGTGGCGAGAAGTTCCTCCAGGTCGACGCCGACGGCCGTACCATTGCCGTCGGTGCCCATATTCACGCTAACCGTCATGCCGCGCGTTTGGCAGGTGCGGGCGCATCGGGGCAAGGAGTCTTTCGCGGGTCTCGTCGCAAGCGCGGTTTTGCGCGCTGGCTTAATCCGCAATCGCGGTTACGCCTTTCGCCATGGCTGCATCCTCTTCGCTCGACGATCTCTCGCACCGCCTGCTCGGCAAGTCCCCCGGCGAGCTCAACGACGAGCAGCGCCGCGTGCTCGCGGGGATCGAGGCGGGGACCACGGTCAGTCGCGACGCCGCCGACCTCGCCGACGAACGCGCGACGTTCGGCGAGCGGCTCTCGGACCGGGTTGCGGCGGTCGGTGGGTCGTGGGGGTTCATCATCGCGTTCACGGCGGTGCTGCTCGGCTGGATGATCCTCAATTCGGACATCCTCACGCATTTCAACGCGGCGTTCGATCCCTATCCCTACATCTTCCTCAACCTGCTGCTGTCGACGGTCGCGGC
>NZ_JPJC01000129.1:1265-14260 GCF_000733135.1 Sphingomonas sp. FUKUSWIS1 | reverse complement strand
CGGCTCGCCGCGAGCCTCGATTACGAGACCAATCTGCGCGCCGAGCTCGACATTTTGCGCGTGCATCACAAGATCGACCATCTGGTGCTCGCGCGGCTCGACGCGATTGAGGGAAAAATCGATGCTCTGGCGAAATCGGGTGCCGGAGCCTAAGAGCGGCGCATCAGCTATAGAGGCACAGATGGCAGGCCATTCCAAATATAAGAACATCATGCATCGCAAGGGTGCGCAGGACAAGAAGCGCTCGTCGGCGTTCAGCAAGCTCAGCCGGGAAATCACGGTCGCGGCCAAGATGGGCCTGCCCGATGTTGACATGAACCCGCGCCTGCGCGCGGCGGTGAATGCGGCCAAGGCGGCGTCGCTGCCCAAGGAGAACATCCAGCGCTCGATCGACAAGGCGAGCCGCGGCGACGCCGAGAACTACGAAGAGATCCGCTATGAGGGCTTCGGGCCGGGCGGCGTGTCGCTGATCATCGAGGCACTGACCGACAACCGCAACCGTACCGCAACCAACGTGCGCGTTGCGGTCGGCAAGAATGGCGGTAACCTGGGTGCCGGCGGGTCGGTCAGCCATGCGTTCGACCGCGTCGGGCTCATTTCCTATCCGGCGAGCGCGGGCGATGCCGACACGGTGTTCGAGGCTGCGCTTGAGGCGGGGGCCGAGGACGTGACGTCGAGCGAGGACGGGCACGAGGTCTGGACCGCGCAGGGCGATCTGCACGAAGTCGCCAAGGCGCTCGAGGCGAAGCTTGGCGAGGCCGAGGGCGCGAAGCTCGCCTGGCGGCCGCAGACCATGGTCGCGGTCGATGCGGACGATGCGGCGACGTTGTTCAAGCTGATCGACGCGCTCGACGATGACGACGACGTGCAGACGGTGTGGGGCAATTACGAGATCTCGGACGAGATCATGGAGACGCTGGGTTGAGCCAGTGAGAAGAAGGATTGGTTCGCGCGGAGACGCGGAGGCGCGGAGAGAGGTGCTTCGCGCACGCGTCTTCCGCGCCAGCGGCGTCACACCTGCAGGCAAGCCCGATGGCGTGAAAGTTGCGCTAACGCGCGACGAGAGCCGAGTGCGCACCCCCTCCGCGCCTCCGCGCCTCCGCGCGAACCAGTCTTCCTTCTTCGCATGATCATCCTCGGACTCGACCCTGGCCTCGGCACCACGGGCTGGGGTGTCATCCGTGCGGACGGTAACCGGCTGAGCCATATCGCCAATGGCCAGATCCGGACCGATCCCTCGATGGCGTTGCCGCGGCGGCTGACGGCGCTCTACTCTGCACTCCTCGACGTCATCCGCGCCGAGCGGCCCGATGGAGCCGCGGTCGAGGAGGTGCTCGGCAACACCAATGCGCAGTCGACGCTGAAGCTGGGGCAGGCGCGCGGCGTGGTGCTGCTCGCGGCGGCGGGGGCGGGGCTGCATATCGGCGAATACCACCCCTCGACCGTCAAGAAAGGCGTCGTCGGCACCGGCGGCGCGGACAAGAAACAGATTCAGGCGATGATGGCGGTGTTGCTGCCTGGCGCGAAACTCGCCGGCCCCGATGCCGCCGACGCGCTGGCGGTGGCGATCACGCACGCGCATCATGTCGCGAGCGCGGCGGCGCTGTCGCGACGTACGGGAGTAGGCGCATGATCGTCCATCTGAAGGGCCGGCTCGACTCGACCGGGATCGACCATGCGGTGATCGATGTCGGCGGCGTCGGCTATCTGGTCGGCGCGTCGGCACGCACGCTGTCGGCCCTCGGGCCGATCGGCGAGGCCTGCACCGTCTTCACCGAATTGCTGGTCGGCGAGGATTTCCAGCGGCTCGTCGGATTTTCGAGTGCGGACGAGCGCGACTGGTTCCGGTTGCTGACCGCGGTGCAGGGCGTCGGCGCGCGGGTTGCGCTCGCGATCCTGTCCGCGCTCGAACCCGTCGACCTGTCGCGCGCGATCGCCAGCGGCGACAAGGCGATGGTCGCGCGCGCGAACGGCGTCGGGCCGAAGCTCGCCCAGCGCATCGTCATGGAATTGAAGGACAAGGTCGGCGGGATCGCGCTCGGGCTCGGGCCCGCGGTGGTCAATGCGGCGCCGGGCGCGTCGGCGGACGCCGTGTCGGCGATGCTCAACCTGGGGTTCCGGCCCGCCGAGGCGAGCGTCGCGGTGGCGGCGGCGGACGAGGAACTGGGGCCGGGCGCGACGCTCGACGCGCTCGTCCGGCTGGCGCTGCGCAAGGCGTCGAAGCCCTAGTCTCAGTCGGTCTTCGGC
Source organism: Sphingomonas sp. FUKUSWIS1 (assembly GCF_000733135.1). Classification (NCBI taxonomy): domain Bacteria; kingdom Pseudomonadati; phylum Pseudomonadota; class Alphaproteobacteria; order Sphingomonadales; family Sphingomonadaceae; genus Sphingomonas; species Sphingomonas sp. FUKUSWIS1. The sequence goes on along the minus strand of NZ_JPJC01000129.1, from coordinate 12,013 downwards.
CGTTTGGCGGACCGGCGGGGCGCGGGGCCGGGGCCGAACGCGTCGAGCGCATCGGCATTGGTGCGGCCCCAGTCGTAGAGCAGATTGACCGGCTCGACGAACCGCCTGCCGAGCGGCGTCAGACTATATTCGACCGCGGGGGGCATCGTCGCGAGCACGTCGCGCAGGATCAGCCCGCTGGTTTCCATGTCGCGCAGCGTCTGCGTCAGCATCTTCTTCGAAATGCCGGGCAGGCTGCGGTGGAGGACGCCGGTGCGCGCGCCGCCCTCGTGCCGCGCGTCGAGCGTGTGGAGGACCATGCTCGTCCATTTGGTCGCAAACAGGTCGAGCACCCGGCGCGGTGCGCAGTCCTCGCGCCAGTCGTCGGTCACGGGGGCAGGATCGGGGGCGAGATCAGAGTTGGGGGGCGTTGTCATACTGGGTTCCTGAACGTCGCTGGATCCCGAAAGGTGCCCGGGGCCCCGAATGGTGCCGTCTAGAACGCGTCGCTGGCGATGCCTAGCTACTGCGTTCAAGCGAAACGGAGAATGACGATGGCCCGGACGGCATTGGTGGTTGGCACGAGCGGTATTGTCGGCAGCGCGACGGCGGCGCTGCTGATCGAACAGGGATGGACGGTCCATGGCCTCGCGCGGCGTCCGTCCGACCAGCCCGGCGTGCACCCGGTCGCTGCCGACCTGACCGACGCGGCAGGCACCGCCGCCGCGCTGAAGGATCTTGCGCCCGACGCGGTGTTCGTCTCGACCTGGTCGCGCCAGGCGACCGAGGCGGAGAATATCCGCGTCAACGGCGCGATGGTCCGCAACCTGCTCGACGGCCTGCGTCCCGCCAAGTCGGTGCGGCATGTCGCGCTGGTGACAGGCCTGAAGCATTATCTCGGGCCATTCGAGGCATATGGTAAGGGCGTGCTGCCGCAGACGCCGTTCCGCGAGGAGCAGGGCCGGCTCGAGGTCGAGAATTTCTATTATGCGCAGGAGGACGAGGTGTTCGCGGCTGCCGAGCGCGACGGCTTCAGCTGGAGCGTGCACCGTCCGCATACGGTGATCGGCAAGGCGGTTGGCAATGCGATGAACATGGGGACGACGCTGGCGGCCTATGCGACGCTCTGCCGCGAGACCGGGCGGCCGTTCCGCTTTCCGGGATCGGCGGCGCAGTGGAACGGGCTGACCGACATGACCGACGCGCGTCAGCTCGCGGCACAGCTCGTCTGGGCAACGACGACGCCCGAGGCGGCGAACCAGGACTTCAACATCGTCAATGGCGACGTGTTCCGCTGGAGCTGGATGTGGTCGCGGATCGCCGACTGGTTCGGGATCGAGGCGGCGCCGTTCGACGGCACGATCGTCCCGCTTGAGGAACAGATGGCGGATGACGCGGTCGTGTGGCAGCGGATCGCCGAGCGCGAGGGGCTGGTCGAGGCCGATCTCACGCGTCTCGCCTCCCCGTGGCACACCGATGCCGATCTTGGTCGGCCGATCGAGGTCGTCACCGACATGGGCAAGAGCCGGCGGATGGGCTTTACGCGCTACCAGCCGACCGACGATGCGTTCTTCGACCTGTTCGCACAGCTCCGCGCGGACCGACTGATCCCGTGAATTCGGTAGGCCGGTCGGGCGGGACGCGCGCGACGGGGTGACAGGGGCGGGCGTGAACGGGTAGGGAACGGGTTTGATGACCGATGCCGAACGCCTGCTCACGCCAGCCCGCCGCCCCGAGGACGTGGATGCGGCGCTGCGCCCCAAGAATCTCGACGAATTTGTCGGGCAGAAGGCCGCGCGCGAGAATCTGCGGATCTTCATCCAGGCGGCCAAGGCACGCGGCGATGCGCTCGACCATGTGCTGTTCTTCGGGCCGCCGGGGCTCGGCAAGACCACGCTCGCACAAATCGTCGCGCGCGAGATGGGGGTGGGGTTCCGCGCCACCTCGGGGCCGGTGATCGCGAAGTCGGGCGACCTTGCCGCGCTGCTGACCAATCTCGAGGATGGCGACGTGCTGTTCATCGACGAGATCCACCGGCTGCAGCCCGCGGTCGAGGAGGTGCTGTATCCAGCGATGGAGGACCGCGCGCTCGATCTGATGATCGGCGAGGGGCCCTCGGCACGCAGTGTGCGGATCGACCTGCCGCGCTTTACTTTGGTCGGTGCGACGACGCGGCAGGGGCTGCTGACGACGCCGCTGCGCGATCGCTTCGGCATCCCGGTGCGGCTGCAATTCTATACCGTCGACGAGCTCGAGCGGGTGGTGACGCGCGCGGCTGGGTTGCTCGGGCTCGCGATTTCGAAGGACGGGGCGATGGAGGTGGCGCGGCGCGCACGCGGCACGCCGCGCATCGCCGGGCGGCTGCTCCGCCGGGTTCGCGACTTTGCCGATGTCGCGGGCGCCGAGATCGTCGATGCGCGCACCGCCGACGCCGCGCTCAACCGGCTCGAGGTCGATGCGCTGGGGCTCGACGCGATGGACCGGCGCTATCTGATGATGATCGCCGACATCTATCGCGGCGGGCCGGTCGGGGTCGAGACGCTGGCAGCGGGCCTCAGCGAACCGCGCGACACCATCGAAGAGGTGATCGAGCCCTATCTGATCCAGCTCGGCCTCGTCGCGCGGACCGCGCGCGGGCGGTGCATGAATGCGGGCGGGTGGAAGCATCTGGGCCTCAATCCGCCGGTCGGGAGCCAGGACGGGTTGTTCGACGTTTGAGGCAGGGCACGCAGCAATGACGATAGACCGGGCTTGCGCAGAAGAATACTTTTGTTGCGTGGCACCCAAGCGCTTGATCTGGTAGCTCCTCCCCATGCCCGTTTCGGCCGCCGCCTCCGCCCGCGAGATCCTCACCAGCCTTCACGACGTGATGGCCGCGCGCACGACCGCGCAAGCCAAGCTCAATTCGGTCGTCGGCATCATCGCCGCGGCGATCGATAGCGAGGTCTGTTCGATCTACCTCCTGCGCGAGGGCGTGCTCGAGCTGTTCGCGACGCGCGGCCTTGCACAGGAGGCGGTGCATGTCACCAAGCTGGCGCTGGGCGAGGGGCTGGTCGGCACGATCGCGCAGCAGGTCGAGGTGCTCAATCTCGACGAGGCGGCGAGCCATCCCGATTTCGCCTACAAGCCCGAGACCGGCGAGGAGCGCTATCACAGCTTTGCCGGGGTTCCGATCATCCGGCGCGAACGCGCGGTCGGCGTTCTTGCAGTGCAGCATGCCGAAACGCGCAAATATCAGGACGTCGAGATCGAGGCGCTGCAGACCGTCGCGATGGTGCTGAGCGAGCTGATCGCCAATGCCGGGCTGATCGACACCGCGGGCGGCGGATCGGATCGCCCGCAATCGACCGCGGCGATGCGGATCCCGGGGCAGAAGCTGGTGGACGGGATGGGCGCGGGCTTTGCCGTGTTCCACCAGCCGCGCATCCATATCGAGCATACCGTCGCCGAGGACACCGATGCCGAGCGGCACCGCGTCTATGCCGCGTTCGACAAGATGCGCGAAGGCATCGAGCGGATGACGCGCGAGGCCGAGTTCGGCGTCGGCGGCGAGCATGAGGAGGTCCTCGAGACCTACAAGATGTTCGCCTATGACGAGGGCTGGGCGCGGCGGATCAACGAGGCGATCGATTCCGGCCTGACTGCGGAGGCGGCGATCGAGCGCGTCCAGCAGCGTACCCGCCAGCGGATGCGGCAGATCGACGATCCGCTGCTCGCCGACCGGATGCACGATCTCGAGGATCTGGCGAACCGCCTGCTGCGGATCGTGTCGGGCCAGATGGGTACCGCCGCGCAGATGGGGCTCAGGCAGGACACGATCCTGATCGCGCGCAATCTGGGGCCGGCCGAATTGCTCGAGTATGACAAGCGCCGGTTGAAGGGCGTGATCCTCGAGGAAGGGTCGCTGACCGCGCACGTGACGATCGTCGCGCGGGCAATGGGCGTGCCGGTGCTCGGCCGTGTCCGCGACGTCCGGCGGTTGATCGCCGAGGGCGATCTGCTGCTGCTCGACAGTGCCGACGCCAATGTGTTCGCGCGACCCTCCGCGGCGATGGAGGAGGCGTTCGAGGCGCGACTTGCGCTGCGGCAGAAGCGCAGGGCGGCGTTTGCGGCGCTGCGCGACGTGCCGCCGATCACGAAGGATGGCCATCGGCTGACGCTGATGGTCAATGCCGGGTTGCGGGACGATGCGGCCGCGCTCGACATCACCGGTGCGGACGGGATCGGCCTGTTCAGGACCGAATTCCAGTTTCTCGTATCCGCGACGCTGCCGCAGCGCGAGCGCCAGCAGCGGCTGTACCGCGAGGTGCTGGAGGTGGCGGGCGATCGGCCGGTGATCTTCCGGACCGTCGATATCGGCGGCGACAAGGCGCTGCCCTATCTCAACAAGGCCGCCGCGGATGAGGAAAATCCGGCGATGGGCTGGCGCGCGCTGCGGCTGGGGCTCGAACGCGACGGGCTGATGAAGGTGCAGGCGCGCGCGCTATTGGAAGCAGCGGCGGGGCGCACGCTCAACGTCATGTTCCCGATGGTCAGCGAGCCCTGGGAGTTCGACGAGGCCAAGGCGCTGTTCGAGGCGCAGCGGAGCTGGCTGGCGGGGCGCGGGCGCAAGCTGCCGACGACGATCCGCTACGGCGCGATGCTCGAGGTGCCGGCACTTGCCGAGATGCTCGACATCCTGCTGCCCAAGATCCAGTTCCTGTCGGTCGGCACCAATGACCTGACACAGTTCCTGTTTGCCGCCGACCGCGCCAATCCCAAGCTCGCCGAGCGCTATGACTGGCTGAGCCCGTCGATTTTGCGGTTCCTTGCCCGGCTCGTCGAGCCTGCGCGCGCGGCCGGTGTCGATCTCGGCGTGTGCGGCGAGATGGGCGGGCGGCCGCTCGAGGCGATGGCGCTGGCGGGGATCGGGATCGACCGGCTGTCGATCACCCCGGCGGCGGTCGGGCCGATCAAGGCGATGGCGCGCTCGCTCGATCTGGCGGCGATCACCGCGAAGATGACGGCCCTGCTCGCCGATCCCCCGCGCGACATGCGTGCCGTGCTGACCGACTGGGCAACGGAAAACGGGGTCGAGCTGGCCTGACGCGCGGGTTTCGCTAGGGCCTTCGCGTTGACATGGGTTATTGGCTCTGGAACATGACCCGCCTTGATGGGCGCGCGCTACAGCCCATAATCGGAGACAAGAATGGACGACGTCGCAACCGGGCAGATCCCTCCGCCCGCCTCGCCCGAACGGGCCGGCGATATCCTGCGTGCAACGCGCGAGGCACAGGGGCTGACGATCGCCGATGTCGGGGGCCGGACGCGCGTGCCGCTGCGGCATCTCGAGGCGATCGAGGCGTCTGATTACGCGACTTTGCCGTCGTCGACCTATGCGGTCGGGTTCGCCAAGGCCTATGCCCGCGCGGTCGGCGCGGACGAGGTGCGGGTGGCCAATCTCGTGCGCGCCGAGCTCGGCAAGATCGTGCGCCGCACGCCCGAATACGAACCCTATGAAATGTCCGATCCGTCGCGCGTACCCTCGCGCGGCGTTGCGGTGATCGCGCTCGGCATCGCGCTGGCCGTGCTGATCCTGGTCGGCATCTGGTACGGGACCGACCTGTTCCGTGGCGGCGCGACCACGTCCGGGTCTGCGGCGGAATCGGTGGCGACGGTCGCCGAAGTGCCCAGCCCGACGCCGGCCTCCCCCGCAGCGGTGCCCGCGGCGCCGGCGCTGGAGACCGGGCAGGTCACGCTTGCCGCGACCGACGAGGTGTGGATGCGCGTCTATGATGCCGACAACAAGACGCTGTATCTGGGGACGATGAAGGCCGGCGACCGGTTCGACGTGCCGCGCGACGCGAAGGATCCGATGATCAACGTCGGTCGCCCGGACAAGCTGACGGTCACGCTCAACGGCTCGAACGTGCCGCCGCTGGGAACCGGCGAACGCGCGATCAAGGACGTCCGCGTCGGCGCCCCGGCGATTGCCGCACGGCTGAACGGCGCGCCTGCCGCGAGCGGTGGCGATGCCGTCGCCGAGGGGGCACCGGGCAATGCATCGGGAACGCCTTAAGGCTGGCGACAGGAATGATGTTGCAGCTATATCGCTCGTCTTATCCAGTGCCCCGGGGGGTATAGCCCATGCATAAGTCCATCATCGTCGGCATTCTGCTTGCCGGTGCATCGCTGCCCGTCGCGGCATCCGCACAGTCGAACGTCGAAGGTCGTGTCGGCAAGCTCGAAAGCGAGATGCGCGCGGTCCAGCGCAAGGTGTTCCCGGGCGGGGCAGGGCAGCTGCTGCAGCCCGAGGTGACGGGTCCGCAGACGACCGCAGGCCCCGGTCCTGGCACGCCCGCCACCAGCGCGGTCGCCGATCTGGCGCAGCGCGTGACCTCGCTCGAACAGCAGATTGCGTCGATGACCGGGCAGGTCGAGCAGACCGAGTACAAGATCCGCCAGCTGCAGGAGCAGTTCGACGCGTATCGGCGTGCAACCGACGACCGGATGAAGCTGATCGAGGCCGCCCGGACGAACAGCGCGCCCGGTGCAGCCGGAACGGCCGTCGAGGGCACGGGGGGGCCGGACGAGGACGCCGGGCCGCCGGCGCGGCCATCGGGGGCCACCGCCGCCGCGCGGCCAGCAAACGCAGTCGAGAAGCCGTCGACCGGCAATCCGGCCGAGGACGAGTATCTCTACGGCTATCGGCTGTGGGCGGCCAAGAGCTATGCCGAGGCGCAGACGCAGCTGAAGAAGGTGGTCGCGACCTATCCGAAGGACCGGCGCGCGAGCTATGCACAGAATCTGCTCGGCCGCGCCTATCTCGACGAGGGCAAGCCGAGCCTCGCGTCGATGGCATTCTACGACAATTACAAGAAGATGCCCGATGGTGAGCGGGCGTCCGAAAGCCTCTATTATCTCGGCCAGTCGCTGACCAAGCTGAACAAGTCCGCCGATGCGTGCAAGGTGTATGACGAGCTCAACGACGTCTATGGCGCCAAGCTCTCACGCGACATGACCGCCAAGGTCGCTGCCGGACGAGCCACCGCCAAGTGCAAGTGAGCGCAGATCGCGGCGTGTGGTGGCCGGCAGGATGAGCGATCCTGTCCTCACCGAGGAGGCCCAGCGTTTTGCAGCGGAGGTTGCAAGGCTTGGCGCGGGGCTGACATCGCCCGTGCTCGCGGTGTCGGGCGGACCCGACAGCATGGCGATGCTGACGCTCGCGCAGGAATCGCTCGGGACTGGTTTCACCGTGGCCAGCGTCGACCATCGTCTGCGCCCCGAAGCCGCGGGCGAATCGGCGATGGTGGCGGCGCATTGCGCGACGTTCGGCATCCGCCACGCGACGCTGGCACCGACCGAGCCGATCACCGGGGCGAGCATTCAGGCGCAGGCGCGCACCGTCCGCTATGCGCTGCTCGCGGACCATGCGCGCGCGATCGGTGCGGGATGCGTGCTCACCGCGCACCATGCCGACGACCAGGCCGAGACGTTCCTGATGCGCGCCGCGCGCGGGTCGGGACTGGCGGGGCTGGCAGGTGTGCGCGCCCGGACCGAGGTCGCGGGCATCCCCGTCATCCGGCCGCTGCTCGACTGGCGCCGGGCGGAGCTTCGCGCGATCGTCCGCCGCGCCGAGGTGCCGTTCTTCGACGATCCGTCGAACCACGACGATCGGCATGACCGCACGCGGTTTCGTCGGTTGCTCGGCGCGAACGAATGGCTGGGCACCCCCAATCTGGCGCGCGCGGCCGCGGCACTGGCGGAGGCGGATGCCGATGTCCGCGCTGCGGTCGAATGGCTCTGGGCCGACCGTGCGAAAGTCGCGGCGGGCGAGGTCCGGCTGACCGTCGGCGACGTGCCGCGCGAGCTTTTGCGCCGCATGGTCCGGCGCGCGATCGGCGTGGTGCGCGACGCGGTGACGGAGGCTGCGCGCGATGGCGCCGAGCCGGACGCGGTTGCGGCGATCGAGGGCGACTGGAGCGCGGCGGTCAATATCGAACGGCTGCTCGATGCGTTGATCGCGGGCAAGCGCGCGACTCAGGCGGGGGTGATCGCATCGCCGCGCGCGGGCGTCTGGCGCTTCCGTCCCGCGCCGCCACGTCGCTCGGTGTATATTCGTCCCGCGCGGACACATTGATTGCTGCCAAGTCGCGGCTTGTTCCATTGCCATTAACCTGCGCGCGCTTATCTTGTAGGTTCGAAAGGTATCCGGCACCCATGAACGACAATGACAATCGAGGGGACAACCGCGGCAACAAGCCACAGGGCCCCGAAAATGGCAGCCCGTGGATGAAGAGCCTGCTCATATGGGTCGGCATTCTTGTCGCGCTGGCGCTGTTCGTGACCATGTTCGACGGCCGCACCGCGACCTCGGGCGGCAACACGATCGCCTATTCGGCGTTCCTCGACAAGGTCGACGAGGGCACCGTCAAGGACGTGAACATCTCGCGCGACATCATCTCGGGTACGTTGTCGAGCGGCGAGAAGTTCAAGGCCTATCCGATCCAGGACGCGACGCTGGTTCCAAAGCTGCGCGAAAAGGGCGTGGCCATCAGCGCGAAGCCTGAGGAAGGGCCGTCGATGCTGGCGCTGCTCCTCTATCAGTCGCTGCCGTTCCTGCTGTTCCTCGGCATCGCCTTTTTCGTCTTGAAGCAGATGCAGAAGAATTCCGGGTCTGGCGCGATGGGCTTTGGCAAGAGCCGCGCGAAGATGCTGACGCAGAAGGAAGGCAAGGTCACCTTTGCCGACGTCGCGGGCATCGACGAAGCGCGTGAGGAGCTGGAGGAGATCGTCGAGTTCCTGAAGGACCCGACCAAGTTCGCCCGCCTCGGCGGCAAGATCCCCAAGGGCGCATTGCTGGTCGGCTCGCCGGGTACCGGCAAGACGCTGCTCGCCCGTGCGATCGCTGGCGAGGCGGGGGTGCCGTTCTTCACGATCTCGGGCTCCGACTTCGTCGAGATGTTCGTCGGCGTCGGCGCGAGCCGCGTGCGCGACATGTTCGAGCAGGCCAAGAAGTCCGCGCCGTGCATCGTCTTCATCGACGAGATCGACGCGGTCGGTCGCCACCGCGGTGCAGGCTTGGGCAACGGCAATGATGAGCGCGAGCAAACGCTGAACCAGCTGCTGGTCGAGATGGACGGCTTCGAGGCCAACGAAGGCATCATCATCATCGCCGCGACCAACCGTCCCGACGTGCTCGACCCTGCGCTGCTGCGTCCGGGCCGCTTCGATCGCCAGGTCGTCGTGCCGCGGCCGGATATCGAGGGCCGGATCAAGATTCTCGAAGTGCACATGAAGAAGGTGCCGCTGGCACCCGACGTCGATGCCCGCGTCATCGCACGTGGTACGCCGGGCTTCTCGGGTGCCGATCTCGCCAACCTCGTCAACGAGGCGGCGCTGCATGCGGCGCGCAAGGGCAAGCGCCTGGTGGCGATGGCCGAGTTCGAGGAGGCCAAGGACAAGGTCATGATGGGCGCCGAGCGTCGCTCCATGGTCATGACCGACGACGAGAAGCGGATGACCGCGTATCACGAGGCCGGCCATGCCGTCGTCGCGATGCACGAGGCCGCGTCGGATCCGATCCACAAGGCGACGATCATCCCGCGCGGTCGTGCGCTGGGCATGGTCATGCGTCTGCCCGAGCGTGACAGCTACAGCTATCACCGCGACAAGATGTACGCGAACCTCGCGGTGTCGATGGGTGGTCGTGTCGCCGAGGAGGTCATCTTCGGCTACGACAAGGTCTCGTCGGGCGCGAGCGGCGACATCCAGTACGCCACGGGTCTGGCACGCGACATGGTCACGCGTTGGGGCATGTCGGACAAGGTCGGGCCACTCGAATATGGCGAGCCCGAGGGTGAATCGTTCCTCGGTTACTCGTCGAGCCGTCCGTCGCGCATGTCGAACCAGACCGCGCAGCTGATCGACGACGAGATCAAGCGGATCGTCGAAGGCGGTCTCGATCGTGCCAAGCAGGTGCTGAGCGATCATGTCGACCAGCTCCACACGGTCGCGGGCGCGCTGCTCGAATATGAGACGCTGACGGGTGACGAGATCAAGCAGCTGATCGCTGGCGAAGATCTCGACCGGCCGGACCCGGGTGCGAAGGCAAGCCTCGTACCAAAGGCGGGGACGTCGATCCCCAAGACCCGGCGACCCAATGGGCCGTTCGGAACGCCGACCCCGCTAGGCGCCTGATCCGGTTCAGCGGCTAGTCAGCTAAATGCCTCCATGGGCGGTCTTTTCTTCGGAAAGGCCGCCCATGTCGTATGTGCTTCCCAAGGCCGTGATTGCCGCGATGCTCGTGGGCGGGATGGCGATGCCCGCGTCCGCGGCGATGACCGTGGGGACGTTTCTCGCCCGCGCCAATGCGTTGCGCGATCAGGGGCCGATGGCGCTGATGTCGCCCGACTTCCCGGCACTTAAGGCCGAGGCGAAGGCCGCGACGACGCAGCTGAAGGCCGAACGTGCAACGCGCGCCGCGGCAGGCAAGCCGCCGATCGCCTGCGTCCCCGAGGGGGAGTCGGTGGGAATCATGGACATGCTCGACGGCCTGTCGGACTTGCCGGCGAGTTATCAGAAGCGGCCGTTGAAGGACGGCTATGCGCGCGTGCTGGCAAACTTATACCCGTGTCGGTGAGCGCGTGAGCCGGACGCGGAGAGGGGCTCGTCGAGGCGAGGCCAAGCAATCGCTGGCGGCCAGGTCTACTCCGTCAGGCCGTGCAGCAGGATCAGCACGACGAACGCGATCAGCACGGTGAACGCGAAGGTGAGCAGCGCGACGGTGC
>NZ_JPJC01000129.1:0-1128 GCF_000733135.1 Sphingomonas sp. FUKUSWIS1 | reverse complement strand
GGCGGGACGAGCAACCCCGCCATCACGATCCACCCGCTCGCCAGCCCCGCCATGCCGCCGAGCATCAGCGCGATCACCAGCAGCATCATGAACGCCAGCGAATAGGTCACGAAGATCGCGTGATCGTAGAGATGGTGCTTGCGGCGCCACAGGAACAGCAGTGCCATGAACGGCACCGAGAGCGGGATCAGCCCCCAGCTATATTTATAAGCGCTCGACTGAAGCTTGTAGATCATCAGGCGGGGATTGGCGTTCGCCTTGGCGATGCCATGGTCAAGCAGTGGCCAGCCGGTCTTCTTCACGTCGGTGAAGGTAAAATCGTCCGTGTCGCGTCTGGTCGTGCCGCTTGCGCTCGTCAGCGCGCGGATGCTGCCGCGCAGGACGAGTGCCTGCGTATCGAGATCGGTGGTCGATTGACCCGCGCGCACCGCGATCGCGCGGTCCCGCTCGATGCGGGCGAGCTCGCCACGGGCCTCGTCCAGCCCGCGTGCGAGTTCGGCGCGGTCGCGCGTCGTGGGGGCGGCGATCTGCTCGGTTATCTCGCCACCGACCACACCGATCGTCGCGAACATCAGGAAGACGGTAAACAGGAACAGCGCGAGCGGCGAGACGAACCGCGCGCGCTCGCCATTGACGTAGCGCCGGGTGAGCGTGCCGGGATGCAAGACGAGCAGCGGCAGCGTGCGCCAGATCTTGCCCTCGAAATGGAACACGCCATGCGCAATCTCATGCCCGATCGCGCCGAGCGACCGGTGGACATGCGCGGCCTGACCACAGGCATGGCAGTGCGCGCCGATCAGCGCGGTGCCGCAATTGAGACAGAGCGCGCCCGTTGCATGCGCCCTGCCGATTGCGGTCGATTCGCCCGCACATGGTTCGAACGCGCGTCCGACCAATGCCCCCGTGGCGATGTCCGCCGCTGCCCCCATGTCCCCGTTCATAACGCAAGCGTAACGCAGCCCGGGCGTTGGCGCGAGTCGGTTTGGCGTGATAGTCGGATGGCATGACCGACCTTCCCGACGCCGAGACGCACTCTGAAACCCTGGTCGCCGACATGGGCGCGCGCGCGCGCGTCGCATCAGGCGTGCTCGCGGCGCTGCCGACTCCGCGCAAGGCCGCGGCGCTGGT